>JAFAFM010000163.1 GCA_023423495.1 Armatimonadota bacterium | reverse complement strand
GTTGGGGCGCCGGCACGGCGAGTGAGCCTGATGAACTGGCCTACGAGGGTGGCCACTCGATCAGAATCTCCACGAGAAACCACTTCTCCGGCGGCATTATCCAGTTCGGCAGCCCGGTTGGACTAGGTGACAAGTTTGGTGACAAAAACAACATGCTGCGGATCACGTTCCGACCCGCTGAATCTGGCACCATTTTGAGCGGCGGCGGTCCCGGAGGCAGGGGCCCTGGCGGACCGGGAGCTGGCGGTGCAGGTGCTGCAGGTGCTGCGGGCGGTGCAGGTGGTGCGGCCCCTCCAGGTAAGGGCGGCGGCGGTGCGGGCACTGCCGGTGGCGTAGGTGGCGCTGAGGGCCCCGCGCTTGGCGGCCGAGGTGGCCAAGTTGGTGGAAACACAGATGCGGCCAAGCGAATGGAAGAGCTCCACGTTATTGTAACCACCAGCGACGGCAAGAAGAGCGAAGCCTACATTCCAGTAACCACGAGTGGCTCGGGCGATCGCGGATGGAAGACGGTTGCCATTCCCCTCCAAGCCATCTCCGGATTTGATCGGACCAATAAGGAAGTGAAGGAGATCGCTTTTGCCGGCGATGCAACGACTACCTTTTACATCGGCGATCTTCGAGTGGTCAACGACACGACGCCGATCACCGGGGAGCCGAATGTCCGCAACCTGAATCTTGCCCTTGGTGACTACGTGAACTTCGTGGCGAATGGATACGGCGGATCCAGCATCCTCAAATACACCTGGGACTTCGATGAGAAGGACGGTGTGCAGGTGGATGCCACTGGGCAAAGCGTTCGACGACAATTCCGAAAGCCCGGAACATACACCATCACGCTAACGATTCAGGACCAATTCGGACTTAAGCAACCTTATTCGACGACAATTAAGGCCGTCGTTAACCCCTAACCGCGAACGCAAACGGAACAAATGGCTGGCAAACGCCAGCCATTTTCCTTTATCAGGGCAATTTAGTGCCCTTGGGCTTGGAAACCAGCGTCTATTCCCTTACACTAAAAAAGCAAGGTCACAGCACCGCTCCGGTGTGCTAGCTTGGGGAGACCTTGGAGAGGGATTCTGTGTCGCGATTTGGTTACATGCAAGAAGAAGAGGTCGTCGACCTGGCACGCTGCGGTCATGACGGCGCCACTGAGTTCCTAATTTCCAGGTTCAGGCCGCTGGTAGAGAACAAAGCGAAAGCCTACTTTATGATGGGCGCCGACAAGGAAGATGTCATCCAAGAGGGCATGATCGGGCTCTACAAGGCAATCCGGGACTTTCGTTCGGATCGACTCAACCGATTTCGTCCCTTTGCTGAGCTTTGCGTGACCAGGCAGATTATCACCGCAGTGAAGACCGCCACCCGGCAAAAGCATGTCCCCCTTAATGGTTACGTGTCGCTAAATAGTTCCTATCAGACTTCGGCGGGCGACACCTCTTTAATCGACGTTCTTCCAAGCACTGCGGCCGGAAATCCGGAGCATGAAGTGCTTGGCGGGAGGATCGCCGGCGAACTGGCTGATGTGCTCTCCAAGGCCCTCAGTGAACTCGAAAGACAAGTTTTGCGGTGCTATTTGGACGGTCTATCGTACAGAGAGATGAGTTCGAGGCTCGAGTGTCATCCAAAGTCGATTGACAACGCGCTCCAACGCGTGAAGCGAAAAATCGGCATTATCTTAAAAATTTAAGTTGGAGTTTAACCGAGTAATCGACTATAGTATCGCCGATAATGTTTTGTCGGTAAAACTGCGGTACGTGCTGTTTTTTGTTTCTTATTGTAGGGAGATGTGTGGATATAGGGATTAAAGTATGCGAATTGCAATCTGCAGTCGCCAGCCGCTCGTCGGTGAGGCGTTAGAGAGTTTGTTGAGCCACGAAGGCAACTTCGATGTGGTTGCGCGGGAGGCATCGCCTCGTGCGTGCCTTACTTCGGCCAGAGATCTGCGAGCCCAGTTGGTCGTGCTCGATGGGCAAGGCTTGCAGTCTAACGACATCGAGTTTTTCATGGGTGCACGGGCCTATGGTGACTTCGGGATTGTCTTGGTGGGCGGAGAAGGGCTCTATGACGAGTCGGACAATAATATCGACGTCGTCCTGAACCGGGACTCAACCGCTACGGCATTATTTCGGGCCATACGGGAGTCGGGAGCGAAGTTTGTCCGAGGCCCATCCGGAAAGAGTGTTCGGGAGAGACGTCAGAGCTACGGTTCCGGCATAGAACTCACTCGCCGAGAGTACGAGGTGGCCTCCTTGGTTGGAAAGGGCTACTCCAACCGTCGCATTGCCGCTGTGATCGGCCTGCGGGAGCAGTCGATCAAGAACCTTGTCAGCGTGATCATGCGCAAGCTTAAGTGCGAGAACCGGGTCCAGGTCGCCCTTCGGCTGACCAACGCCACAATCGCTTCGGAGAACGCCAACTGATGCGGGCGAGGGTCTTAACGGCCCTTGCCCTGATTCCCCCGGTTCTAGCGGCGGTATTTATCACGTCGCCATGGCCGATCCTTGTCCTTCTCGTCCTAGTTGTTGCGATCGGTGCCCAAGAGATTTCCAAAATGACAAGGAATCGCCTCGTTCCGTGGGGGTTGGGCATTCTCGTCTGCCTGGCGACATCTGTTTTTTACTTCCTGGAATTTTCTCTTTCTGCTCTCGCCTTGGCAGGTGCAGTCGCTGCCTCCCTCGCCGTGAGCGCGGCCGCCATTACCCCTTTCGAAAAGGAAGAGAATTCGCCGCTCGGAATTCTTTTCGGCGGATGGGTTCTGGGCCCTGCCGCATGCCTTTACGCTCTGCATCAGGCACCAGGCGTAAATGTTAGTCTCTATTTCTCCAGTCCGTTACTGATGGCAGTATTGCCACTTTGGGCTGGCGACACCGCTGCGATCTTCGCGGGGAAGGCATTTGGGCGTCACCTTCTCGCACCTTCTATCTCACCCAAGAAAACGATCGAGGGGGCGGTTGCAAACCTCTTGGCATGCGTAGTTACCGCCTGGATGCTGGGATCGTTCATTAAGGTTCCCGCTCTGCCTGCCGTCATTTGCGGAGTAACCGCCGGTGTACTCGGGCAAGTGGGTGACCTTTTCGAATCTGCGATCAAGAGACGAACCGGACTTAAAGATAGCGGAGCAATCCTCCCTGGACACGGTGGCATCATGGACCGCATCGACAGCATTTTGTTCACCGCGCCGATCGTTGCAATTGTCCTTCTTTACTGGCGATAGCCGCCAGTTCGACTGGTAACCTCCCAGCATGCCCGCCATCCTCACTGAGAACCTGCGAAAGGTTTATGTTTCCCACAAGAAGGAGCCGGGCATATGGGGAGGCGTCAAGGGACTCTTTACGCGCGAGAAGGTCGAGGTTGAAGCCGTCAAGGGCATCGATCTCTCCATCGAGCAAGGCGAGTTGGTAGGCTTTCTAGGTCCGAATGGAGCCGGGAAGACGACGACTCTGAAAATGCTCAGCGGGATTCTCTATCCTTCATCGGGCACGGCCGAAGTGCTCGGATTTCGACCGCAGGACCGGCGGCCCGACATGCTTCGGCAAATCTCGCTGGTGATGGGCAATAAAATGCAGCTCTGGTGGGATCTTCCGGCCTGGGATAGCTTCGTCGTACTTCGTGAACTCTACGAAGTGGATGACGCGAAGTTCAAGCAGCGTTCCGAGTTTTTGATCGAGACCCTTCAGCTAACAGACAAGATTCACACGCAGGTTCGCAAGCTGAGCCTCGGTGAGCGCATGAAGTGTGAGCTCGTGGCAGCGCTTCTTCACTCCCCAAAAGTTGTGTTCCTCGATGAGCCGACTATCGGCTTAGACGTTGTCAGTCAAAAGCGCATCCGGGATTTCCTGAAGCAACTCCATGAAGAGGATGGCTGCACCATCATCCTGACCAGTCACTACATGCAAGACGTTCAAGAGCTTTGCAACCGAGTCGTGGTTATCGACCAGGGCACTCTCATTTTCGATGGCGCGCTGGATGCCTTATCGACCAGGTTCTCGGACACGAAGCGCATCCGGCTTCGGTTTGAGCGCGCACTACAAGCAAGTGACTTGGAGCCGTTCGGCAGGGTCATTTCGCATCAAGAATCCGAATCGATCGTCGAGATCGCCCGTGCCGACACGGCAAGAGTTGCTGCCCAAATCCTGCAGAAGCTTCCGGTTGAAGATGTTGCAATCGAGGAAGTCGAATTCGATGAAGTCATCCGCGCACTCTTCAATCGGGAGTCCAATGTTTCTTGAGAAACATTCAGCAGCGCGGTAAAATCCGTTTGCTTTCACGACAGGAAAGCGGCGGACAACATGATAGGACCTGATTACCCCACCCGTTACGACGCCTCCATTACTGAGGAGAAGTGGTACCACGCCTGGGAAGCCGGCGGACTTTTTCAACCCGAAGAGAACTCCGAGAAAGAGAGTTTTGTAATCACAATTCCTCCCCCAAACATCACCGGCTCTCTTCATATGGGGCATGCCCTCTGCTATTCCATCCAAGACCTCGTCGGCAGATATCAGCGCCTCCGCGGCAAGAATGTTCTTGTGCTGCCCGGCCAAGACCATGCGGGCATCGCGACCCAAAGCGTCGTCATCAAGCAGTTGAAGAAGGAGGGCAAGAATCCTCTGGAGATGGGGCGAGACGCTTTTGTCCAGCGCGTGTGGGAATGGCGTCGGGAAAGCGGCGACACAATTATCAAACAGTTTCGAAGATTGGGCCACGCTTTCGACTGGAGCAGGCTGCGGTTTACGCTCGACGACAACTACGCTCAGGCTGTCCTGAAAGTATTCGTGGATTGGTTTGATCGCGGACTTATCTATCGCGGTCTGCGGGTCGTCAACTGGGATCCGATCTTGAAAACCAGCGTTTCGGATATCGAAACCGAACGCAAAATCATAAAGGGGAAGCTTTATTACATTCGCTATCCTTTCGCGGACGGCTCAGGCGATGTCATCATCGCCACGACCAGACCCGAAACTATGTTGGCCGATGTCGCGGTTGCCGTCCACCCGAGCGATGATCGCTACAAGGGTCTAATAGGCAAGAAAATCCTCCTGCCGCTGGTGGGTCGCGAGATTCCGTTGATTGCTGACCTCTATCCTGATCCGGATTTCGGCAGCGGCGCCGTGAAGATCACTCCGGCTCACGACCCCAACGACTACGAGGTCGGAGTAAGGCATAACCTTGAGATGCCCGTGGTTTTGGACGACGGAGCCCGCATCAACGAGCATGGTGGCGTTTACCAAGGTCTGGACCGATATGAAGCACGGAAGCGGATTGTCGCGGACCTTGAAGCGCAGGTGTATCTGGAAGAGGTCAAGGAGCACGAAATTGCTCTGACCGTCAGCGAGCGGTCGGGCGAGATCATCGAGCCTCTTCTACGTGAAGAATGGTTCGCCCGTCAGAAAGATCTGGCGAAACCAGCAATCGAAGCCGTCCAGAGCAACCGTGTCACCTTTGTGCCTGACCGCTACCAACGGATATTCCTGGATTGGATGGAGAACATTCGAGATTGGAACGTGAGCCGACGCCTATGGTGGGGCCATAGAATTCCCGTCTACTACACAGAAAATGGGGAGGCGGTTGCCGCCCTTTCCTGGGTCGAGGCCGAAAAGAAAGCCGGCAAGAGAGTCGTGAGCCAAGTCGAATATGTCTTGGATACCTGGTTTTGCAGCGGCCTA
>JAFAFM010000143.1 GCA_023423495.1 Armatimonadota bacterium | reverse complement strand
GTTTGGAGCACCTGGAGGAAGCCAAGGCAGCGGGAAAGGGAGTGCTCATTATCACGGCCCACTACGGAAACTGGGAGCGGTTTGCCCACTGGTTTCACGCAGCTGGCTATACGCTTAACGTTGTGGCTCGAGATGCTAACCAGGGCGCAGTGACAGAAGAGATGACCCGGTTGAGAAATCAGGCCGGAGCGGAAGTGCTCGCCCGAGGAAATGCTGCTCGAGCCATTCTGACCAAGCTAAAAGCGAACGAGTTGGTCGGCATCCTGAATGACCAGAACAACGGCGATTGCTTTGTTCCGTTCTTTGGTAAGCCCTGCGGAACGACTTTAGGGCCAGCCGTGATGCATATGCGGACGGGTGCGGCGCTGATCCCGTCCTATTTCACACGGTTTGGACCCGGGCAGTACCGAGCTGAGTTTCACCCGGCGGTGAAGGGTGAAGACTTCGGGGGAGATCAAGAAAAGATCACGGCGAGATTGAACGAGATATTGGAGGGCGTCATCCGCAAACATCCCGAGCAATGGCTTTGGCTCCATGACCGCTGGAAAAGCGCACGTCGTCGTGGGCTGCTCTGATGGACCGATTCCTCATCGTTCGCTTTTCAGCGATCGGTGATTGTGTTATGGCGGCTTACATAGCGACTGCTATACGTTCGAAAATACGGTCCTGCGATTTGACCTGGGCGGTTGAAACCCGCTGTGCTCCAGTGCTCGACAGCTCGAGGCTATTAACACGGATATGCGATTTCCCGCGGGATGAATGGCGAAAACGCCGGTGGTCGCCCCAGACTTGGCGGGCGCAACTGGCCAGGTTTTCTGAGCTCAGGAAGCACCGTTATGACTTCGGGATGGATCTGCAGGGCCATTCCAAAACGGCCGTTTGCTTAAGAATTGCCAGACCAGCGAAACGAATCGCCGCTTTCGCCACGGACAATCTTGCGGGAAAGTTGAACCCGTTGGTGAAGGGTGATCCGGATGAAGTGCACCGCGTCGAACGAATGTTGGCGGCGGCGCAGACTTTTGGCGACTTCAGCCTGCCTACACGTCCGATCATGCCCGACCCCATTCCGATCGACGTCCCCTTGGACAAGCCACTGGCGACCATTTCGACCGGCGCCGGTGCCAAGATCAAACAGTATTCTCATTGGGAGCCGGTCGCGACCGACCTGCTACGCAAGGGTTTCAACGTGATGTTTCTTGGCGCGCAGCCCGACCCACGCATTCAAGTGCCTGGAGCGATCGATCGAGTCGCCCAGTTCTCCCTGGCGGAAACAATGTCAGCCGTAGCCCGGTCGAGAGTTCATCTTGCTGCGGATACGGGGACCGGTCACATGGCCGCAGCGTACGGCGTTCCCTTTGTTGCTGTGTTTGGCCCGACCAATCCCAAGCTTTATCGACCGTATTCGGAGAATGGGGTTGTTCTTCGCAATTCCAACGACCCCAATTCCGTTCAACCGAATGAAATCTTGGCCGCAGTGGAGGGCTTGATTGGCTAGTAAGTTTCTCATTAGCCGCCTTAGCTCGCTCGGGGACGTGGTGTGTTCGCTCCCAGCAGCGGGAGCCCTCAAGAGCGCCTTCCCGGACTCCGAAGTCACCTGGGCGGTGGATCGCCGATTCAGCGGGATCGTCCGAAGCTGTCGATTTGTCGACCACGTTCTTGAAGTGAAGCCAGGGTTCAAGAGCCAAACATGGCCAACCTACGAAGATGAATTTGATGCAGCACTGGACCTTCAAGGGCTTTTGAAAAGCGCATTGGCGATTAAAAATGCAAATGCGAAGCGAAAGGTCGGATACCACTGGCAGCGAGAAGGATCGTGGCTGTTCAGTTCAAGGGTCATTCCGGATGAGACGTCGTTGCATGTGGTCGACCAATACGTGGATGTTGCCAGGGCAGTTGGCGGAGAAGCTGACCGCGCCGAATTCGGTCTGCAGCCATTGCCTGAAGCTCTGGCGAAAGTTCAGGAAAAACTAACGGCGACAAAACCCTTTGTGGTGATGAACGGAGGAGCCGGATGGGTCACCAAGCGGTGGCTGCCGGACCACTTCGCTATGGTGATCGATCGGCTGGCGGTGCGCGGCATCGAAACGGTCATGATTGGCGGGCCGACGGAGGATGACCAGCGTGTGTTTTCCGAGATCGAGCGGCTGTGCCAAAGCATGCCGATTAACCTGGTCGGCAAAACGAACATTGAAGAATTAATCGCGCTCATCGGTTTGGCCGTAGCCCACGTGGGTGGGGATACGGGCAGCACCCACATCGCCGCAGCACTCGGAATCCCCGCCGTGGGCCTTTACAGCATCACGCGGCCCGTTCGCTCCTGTCCTTACGGACAAATCGAGCGGTGCCTTTACGAGCCCAGAGGGCTCAAGTACATCCTGCCCGATCAGGTATTCCAGCAATTGGAACTGGTATTGCCATGACGATCGACGAAGCATTGAAACTCCGAGCAGGCAAGCGTTTGGTCTTCACGAACGGAGTTTTCGACATCCTGCATGCCGGACACGTGCAGTACCTCCAGCAGGCAAGGGAATTGGGCGACTTGCTGATCGTTGGAGTGAATTCGGACGATTCGGTCCGAAGGCTGGGCAAAGGCGCCAACCGGCCCATTAACACCGTTTCCGACCGAATTGCCGTTCTGGAGGCTTTGAGGGCGGTCGACGGCGCCGTCCTGTTCGAGGAAGACACGCCAGAAAGACTTATCGAATTGCTTCGACCGGAAGTGCACGTCAAGGGCGGCGATTATCGAATCGAGGATTTGCCTGAGGCGCGGATTGTCGAAAGTTACGGCGGCCGAGTCGTAATCTTGCCATTCCTGGCCGGACGCTCGACCACAGCGATTCTAGAGAAAATGGATGCCGATTCGAGCGTTTAATGACGACCCATCGATTAGGTGGCTCTTCTGCATGACCCACCCAGATGACGAGATCTCCATTTGCGCCTGGATCAAGAGGCTTGCGCAAAACGGGAATCCCGTGTATCTGAACTGGACCCACAGCAACCCAATCCGAGAAGCAGAGGCCATCGAGGTCGCCGGAAAGCTTGGTGTTCCGAAGGCGAATCTATCCTTTATGGGCGCAACGGATGGGAACATCAGGTTTGAAATGGCCGAGCTCTTGCCGAAATTCCAGGACCTGTTGGATCGGGTTCGGCCAGATCGAGTTGCGTGTGGAGCCTTCGAGCAAGGGCATTTGGATCACGATGCGACCAATTGGTTGGTCAACCGAGCCTTTCACGGACCAGTGTACGAAATACCTTTCTATCATCCATACACCCGGAAAGTGCAGAAGATGAACCAGTTCGCGATTCCGGTGGGTCAGGAATCCCTGTGGCTATCCGCCGAAGAGTGGCGGTTAAAGCTCGACGTGGCTCGAAGCTACAAGAGCCAGAATATTTGGCGAGTCTTGTGGTGGTATGAGGCTTGGCAGACCGTCAGATTTAAGAAGGCTGAGTTGCGCAAGCGCGAGCTTATGCGGCTGCAGGTCCACAAGGATTTTAGAACTCCAAACCTGCCTAGAAAACTGCGTCGCGAGGTTGAGGCCAGCGACCCATGGCGCTCCTGGATCCATGCGATCGACCGGGCAAATATGTCACTCTAAGCCGATGTTCAAGCGTCTGATGCAATCCTTCGACCGGATGATGGGTCGGGGCATTATCGACGACCAATTTTACGACGAGCTTGAGCAGGCGCTTTTGGAAGCGGACACAAACGTCACCACCGCTCATCAAATCCTAGAGGAGTTGCGACGAGCCGTGCGTGAAGAAAAGATCACCGAACCGGGGGCAATGAAGTCCCGGCTTCAAAAGGCGATTGCAGACCGATTCAAGCAGCAAGGTCCAGCCGGCCTTATCGTCCATGACCAACCCCCGACGGTTTATCTTTTCGTAGGTGTGAACGGAGTCGGGAAAACAACGACGATCGCAAAGGTCGCACATCTACTGAAGCGAAAGGGATTCAGCGTATTGCTGGCCGCCGGTGACACGTTCCGAGCAGCCGCGATCGAGCAGCTGGAGGTTTGGGCTCAGAGGATCGGGGTGGAGATCGTTCGAAGCCAACCCGGCTCCGACTCCAGTGCCGTTATATTCGATGCTATAACGGCCGCTAAGTCCCGTGGCGTGCAGTTCGTGTTGGCCGACACGGCGGGAAGGCAGCATAGCAAAGAAAATCTGATGGGCGAATTGCAGAAAGTTTCTCGCGTGTCGGAGAAAGCGCTTGGCCGAAAACCCGACGAAGTGCTGTTGGTGTTGGATGCTAACACTGGCCAGAATGCGATTCGGCAAGCCGAAGAGTTTACAAAAACAGCCGGAGTTTCGGGACTGGTCCTCACCAAGCTCGACGGCACCGCCCGGGGTGGAGCTTTGATCGGAGTTTATGAACGCCTTAAGGTTCCGGTAAAGCTGATTGGTGTGGGCGAAAAAGTCGAGGACTTGAAGGATTTCAAACCCGACTCCTTCGCCGCGAGTCTCTTCGAATAGCCAGGCTAGATATCGAGATTTTGCCCGTTGGGAGCGTTCATCGTGCCGAGGCTATCGAATCCGCCAGAAGTATTGACGAAGATCATGGCGCCCGCGTCGTCGACCCAGACAAGCGCGCCGTCGTAAGAGTCGTGAAATGTGCACTCCTCTATCGCGGTCAGCCCGTGCCGGACGCCCGCTGGTATTTCCATGTAGTTCCCTGCTTCAATGACGGTGCCGTCCAGCAGCTGAGCCTTGCCGCTGATCAGGTAGTTTCGCTCGATCGTCGTGTGCAAGTGGGGCGGCATATTCGCGCC
>JAFAFM010000134.1 GCA_023423495.1 Armatimonadota bacterium | reverse complement strand
GGCGACGACCACGCAGAGCAAGATCGCGCTCACGGGTTATGCTCCCGGTACGGCAGCTTGGTTCCGCGTTCGAGCGACCAAGAACGGCATCATCACCACGGGCTCAAACGAGGTTTCGATCTACCACTCCAGCTCGACGCCTAGCTTGCAGATTGCAGCTTAAGTTGCGGACTGGTATTCGTTTTGGGATTCGGTGGGTTTACTGCCGAATCCCCTTCGACCTTTTCAGAAACTACTTCTCTATCGGCACGCCGACGCTATTTCCCCACTCTGTCCAGGAACCGTCGTAGTTCTTGACGTTTCCGTAACCGAGTAAATACTTTAGGGCGAACCAGGTATGCGATGATCGTTCACCGATGCGGCAATAGACGATCACGTCGTCTTGCGGACTTAAGCCCGCGCCAGATTCGTAAAGTTCTCTCAACTCTTGCGCGGTTTTGAATTCGCCAGTATCCGGATTGACGGCTTTGGCCCACGGAATATTTTTGGCGCCGGTGATATGTCCGCCGCGCAAGGCTCCCTCATTGGGATAAGCCTCCATGTGCAAGCGGGTCCCGTCGTATTCTTCGGGAGATCGGACGTCGATCATCTTGCCGCTCTTCTCCACATGCCTGAGCACTTCGTCGCGGAAGGCGCGGTAGATATTATCGTCGCGGTCTGGAGCAGTGTAGTTCGTTGTTGAGTACAGGGGGGCGTCTTTAGTGATGGGCCGTCCTTCGGCAACCCACTTTAGCCTTCCACCATCCATGATCTTTGCGTTAGTGTGTCCGAATAGGTGGAATACCCATAACGCATAAGTGGCCCACCAGTTGTTCTTATCCCCGTAAAAAACCACAGTTGTTTCGGGGGTGATTCCGAGTCGGGAGCAGAGTTTTTCAAAGCCGGCGCGCTGGAGATAGTCTCGCCGAACAGGATCGTTTAAATCTCGCGTCCAATCCACTTCGGCGGCGCCTTCGATATGTCCGCTGGCATAGAGCAGAGGGTCTTCGTTGGACTCGATGAGGCGAACGTTGGGATCATTCAAATGCTCGGCCACCCATTCCGTGCTGACCAAAGCGTCGGGGACGGCGTATCCGCGTTCTTGAATCTTGCTAAGGGTGTCAGGCATATTTCCATTGTATCCCCACTCCCATGGGCCAGCGGGATGGGGTGAACCATCGAGAAAGTCGGGAGTAATATGTAGATAGATGTCTATCGTCGCCTATGAAAATCCGCTAAAGCTTTCGGGCGACTTCGAGCCCAAAGGGGACCAGGCAACGGCGATTGCCGGATTGCAAGATGGATTGGAATCGGGATACAGATTCCAAACTTTGCTGGGCGCGACGGGAACGGGAAAGACCTTCACGATGGCTTCGGTGATTGAGCGAACCCAGCGTCCCGCTCTTGTTTTGGCCCACAACAAAACTTTGGCCGCGCAGCTTTGTCAGGAGTTCCGATCTTTCTTCCCGGAGAACTCCGTTCAGTACTTCATCAGCTATTACGACTACTACCAGCCGGAAGCTTACGTCCCGAGTCAGGACTTGTACATCGAGAAGGACTCGAGCGTGAATGACGAGATCGAGCGGCTTCGACACTCGGCCACGCATGCTTTGTTGGAGCGGCGAGATGTGGTGGTGGTGGCGTCGGTTTCCTGTATTTACGGCCTGGGATCTCCGAGTGAATATGCCGAAGCGGTGGTTACCTTCGAAACTGGGACCACTTTCGACATGGATGAGGTGCTGCAGAAGCTGGTGGCGATGCAGTTCACCCGGAATAACACCGTCTTGGAGCGAGGGACGTTCAGGGTCCGGGGGGACACCTTGGAAATTCAGCCGAAAGACGAGGAAGTGGTCACGCGAATCGAGTTCTTCGGCGACCAGGTGGAACGGATTCGGCTGTTTGATCCTTTGACCCAAGAAGTTTTAGATGAGCCGACGAAGGTTTCGGTCTTCCCGGCAACCCACTATGTGACCCCGATCGAGCGGATGGACGATGTGATCCAACAGATCGAGGCGGAGAAGGAAGCGCAGTGTGAACTGTTTGTCTCCCAGGGGAAATTGTTGGAAGCTCAGCGACTTCGGCAACGGGTGGATTTTGACATCGAGATGATGCGGGAGGTCGGCTACTGTAACGGCATTGAGAACTACTCGCGATACTTCGATGGCCGAATGCCCGGAACCGCGCCGTATACGCTCCTTGACTTCTTGCCGTCGGATGCGATTGTTTTCATCGACGAGAGCCACGTGACTCTGCCGCAGGTTCGGGCCATGTACAACGGCGACAAGCAGCGTAAGTCGGTGCTCGTTGACTACGGATTCCGCCTTCCCTCAGCTTTGGACAACCGGCCATTGAAGTTTGACGAGTTCTTGGAGCGGGTTCCGCAGGTGGTATTCGTGAGCGCGACACCGGGTCCTTTCGAGAACGAAGTGCAGAGTCAGGTCGTGGAGCAGATAATCCGGCCGACCTATATTGTCGACCCGGAGATCGACGTCCGACCTACAAAGGGGCAGATCGACGATCTGATCAACGAGATCCAAAAACGGGTGTCCCTCGGTCAGAGAACTTTGGTGACAACTTTGACGAAGAAAATGGCCGAAGACCTAACGGGTTATCTTCAAGATTTGAACGTTAAAGTTCAGTACATTCACTCAAATGTCCACTCACTAGATCGGCCTGAGATTCTGCGGGATTTGCGGCTTGGCGTATATGACGTGGTGGTGGGTGTGAACTTGCTCAGAGAAGGCTTGGACCTTCCAGAGGTCACGTTGGTCGCGATCTTGGATGCGGATAAGGAAGGCTTCCTGCGATCTGAGACTTCGATGGTGCAGACCATCGGCCGCGCGGCCAGAAACGTAAACGGTCGGGTGATTATGTATGCGGACACCATGACCGGGTCCATGCAGAGGGCGATCAACGAGACGAACCGTCGGCGGATGATCCAATCTCGATACAACGAAGAACACGGAGTCGCGCCGGCGACCGTGAACAAGAAGGTTCACGAAACGGTGCGGGCTTATGATGCCGTCGCGGAAGTGGTTTCTCAGTATAACTCGGATGTATTGGAGAAGATTGGCGCCGATGGCGCGGCTATCCGAATTGAGGACATTCCGATCCTGGTTTCTTCCCTTGAGAAAGAGATGAAGGATCTGGCGAAGGCGATGGAGTTTGAAAAGGCCGCCCAGGTTCGTGATGAGATTTCCGAGCTTCGGAAACTTCTTGGAACCAGTGACGGCCGACTAGGTCAGGATAAGCGCCGCAACAAGCGGATGCAACGCGTGCGTTAGCGCTTTCCGAACTTCTTGGGTCCGCGACTTCCCGAAGGTCGAGCCGTGCGGTTGCCAAACCCTCCACCAATGCCTGACCGGTGCGGGCGAGGTCCTTCGGAACTACTTCCTGTGGGCTTGCCGTTTTGCTGGCCATGGGGGGCGTTGCCTCCAGTCTTCCATCGCGGCTTTGAATCCGCCTTCTGAAACTTCTTGGGAGTGCCTACAGGCTTGGGACGTTGATGTCTGACTGTCTGGGAAGCTTCTTGAGCCGGTGCGGTCGTTGGAGCTTGCGAGCGCGGTTTCTTGGGTGAAAAGGGCCTTTGCTCTCTCGGCGGGAAGGTTCTTTCTTGGGGTCCGCTTACCGCCTCGTTTGCCGAAGAATTGGCCTTCCGTCCCTGCGGCCGCTCCGTGTTCCTCGAGAACTGCTTTGCGGCGGCCGGTCGGTGCGGGCGATGGTTGTTCCCGCCGGTCTTGACCCCGCGCGGAGCTTTGGGCTGGACCGCCGGCAAAGTACCGCTCATCAGGACCAATTCTTTCCCGATCATCCGCTCGATGGTGCGCACGTCCCGATGCTGGTCAGGTTGGGCAAACGTAACCGCCTTACCAGTTGCTCCCGCTCGGCCGGTCCGGCCAATTCGGTGCACGTAGTCCTCCAAGCAATCCGGAAGATCGTAGTTGATGACGGTGGCAATGTTCTTGACGTCGATGCCTCGGGCGGCGATATCGGTGGCAACCAAGACTCGAAACTCGCCGGATTTAAAGCCGGCAAGTGCAGCCTTGCGTTGGGACAGCGTCCGATCGGAGTGAAGTTCTGCGGCGGAGATTCCAAGTTCACGCACGTTTCGGGCGACTTTTCGCGCACCGTGTCGTGTCCGAGAGAAAACCAACACTGTTCCTTCGTTCTCGTACAAAATCGAGCCGAGAAGATCGGGCTTGCGGTCCTTCTCCACGATGTGGACTTCCTGATCGATCAGCTCGACGGTCGTGCCTTGCGGCGAAACCTCGACTTTAATGGGATCCTTAAGAT
>JAFAFM010000109.1 GCA_023423495.1 Armatimonadota bacterium | reverse complement strand
GGTCCCAAGGGAGACAAAGGGGACAAAGGCGATAAGGGCGACAAAGGCGATAAGGGCGATAAGGGAGATCCCGGAGTAGCTGGTGAATCGGGCAGCCAAGGACCTCAGGGTCCACAGGGCGAAAAAGGTGACAAGGGTGACACCGGACCGGAAGGACCAGCAGGTGCGCCGGGTAGCACCGTCGAATTCTTCTCCGCAAGTGGCTCAGGCGTCGACATGGATTCGACTGAGCGCTTTGTATCCGACGTCGCTACGGTGACGATCGGTGGCCCCACCGACAAGCTCTTAGTTAACGCATCTGCAACACACACGTTCGTCGCGACGACCAGCTTCGAAGGTTCGACGCTGGCGACCTACTCACTCGCCGTCCGACTGAACGGAAGTTCGACTTTCGTGAAGTTCGGCACGCCAATGCACCAATCGTTCTGGCCCCGGGCCGACACTGGTATGCGGTTCCACACGGACACCATTAGCCTAAGCAGCGTAATGACCGGCCTTGCCGCCGGGACATACGAAGTCGGCCTAGTTGGCTCCTGTGATGACCGCAGCCTTCACGCAATGGGCAGCAATGTAGCCGTCCAGAAAGTCCGTTAGGGTTGTATCACACCGTTGTGACAAGTTGGCGAAGATCTTCTTCGCCAACTTCTTGTTTCGTATCGGCCACTCTCAAGAACTCCTCATACAAACGCTCAAAGCGATCGGCGGGGAAATCGAAGCCCATTTCGTGGAGTCGGAACTTCAGCCCGTGGCGACCGGATCGAGCCGTAAGCACGATTTCGCTGCGGTCTGCACCAACCAAGTTGGGATCGATGATCTCGTACGTGGAGCGCTCTTTCAACACGCCATCCTGGTGAATGCCACTCGAGTGAGCGTAGGCGTTCGCTCCGACCACCGCTTTGTTTCGTTGGACCACCATGCCGGTCAATTTCGAAACCATGCGGGAAATCGAAAGCAGCTTTTTAGAGTCCACACCGGTTTCGCATTCGAACTTGTCGTGCCGGATGTAGAGCGCCATAACGACTTCTTCCAAAGATGTATTGCCTGCTCTTTCGCCAATTCCGTTGACAGTGACTTCGACTTGTCTCGCACCACCTAAGACGCCGGCAAGGGTATTGGCCGTGGCCATGCCGAGGTCGTTGTGGCAGTGACATGAGAAGACCGCTTTATCGGATTTGGGCACATTGTCGATGATGCCCTTGATGAGATCGTGGTATTCGCTAGGATAGGTGTAGCCGGTGGTATCGGGCACGTTGATGGTTGTTGCCCCCGCCTTAATGACCTCTTCGACGACCTTGTAAACATAGTCAGGTTCAGCCCGGCCCGAGTCTTCCATAAAGTACTCGATGTCATCCGTGTATTGGCGGGCGTGCTTCACGGCCCGGACGCCCATTTCGAGCGCCTGTTCTTTCGTCATTCGGAGCTTGAATTCAAGGTGATTCTGACTGACGCCCAAGCCGGTATGGATGCGCCGATGCTCGGCGGGTTGAAGGGCTTCCGCGGCCACGTCGATGTCCTTTTCGCGGGCCCTCGTCAAGCCGCAGATAGTGACACCTTTCAGCTCTTTGGAAAGTGTGTTGACGCTTTCGAAGTCGCCCGGAGAACTGATCGGAAATCCGGCTTCGATGATGTCGACACCCAAGTCCACCAGAGCATGGCCAATTTCAATCTTTTCGGCCACGGACAGTCGAACACCTGGACTTTGCTCACCATCCCGCAGGGTGGTGTCGAAAACTAAAACTCTGTTGTTCATGGCCTGATAGCATTATACTAACGCCCTACTGCTTAAGCGGGCTGGCCCACAAAGGTAGAATCCGGCGACAGGATATGACGACCGTCGACATTAACATTACGGCTGGCAAAGACAGCGTTGGCGAGCCATGGATTTGGCGCTTAAGCCGCGATTTTCCCAACGTCAAGATCACGCTGAAGAAGGCAAACATCGACGTAGATTTCGGTTGGGTCCAGCTAGAGTTTGAGGGTCCCATCGAAGACATTCAACGTGCCACCGCTTGGCTGATGACGACGGGCCTCCACGTTGAAGCCATGCAACGCGCCGTCGGTGCATGAATCCACATCTTCCGTATGTTCCGGAAGATTTTGATGATTTCTGGGCTCGAACCCTGTCGGAAGCCAATGAAGTCAAGCTCGACTACCATCGCAGCTTGACCAACGATTTTGATCTTCCTGGCTTTCGAGTTGAAACGATTGAATTCCAGGGCTCTGTCGGCCCGGTGAAAGGCTGGATCGCCATGCCGGAAGGGGCCAGAAGGCTGCCCGGTTTCTTGTGGGTTCCACCCTATGGTCGAGAATCACTGCTGCCCAACCAGTACGGCACTCGGGACGGCTTCGTGTCGATGAGCTTGAACTTCCACGGCCATGATGCCTTTCATCAAGAGAAGTATCAGGTGGATCGAGGCTACTTTGCCGTAGGCGCCGATGACCCGGAAACGTGGATCTTTCGACGAATGTTCAAGGATGCGGTCGTTGCTTTGCGGGTGTTGCAAGCCCAGATCGAAGTAGACGAAGATCGGATAGGCGCGATGGGGATGAGCCAAGGTGCCGGCATCGCGATTTGGCTGGGAGCACATTCCCCGATCGTCCGTGCGGTTTGCGCTGACATGCCCTTTCTGTCTTCGATCACACATACGATCACGCAGACCGTATACCGATACCCGCTCAAGGAGCTTCGAGATTTCATGGAAAGCATCCCGCTCGGTGAAGCCCGGGTCCTGAATACTTTGAGTTATTTCGACACGGTGAACCAAGCCACACGTTGTAAGGTGCCCACCCACGTGTCCCTTGGATTAAAAGATCCGGCCTGCCGTCCCGAGACCGTGCGAGCTGTTTACGATGCATTGCCAAAGGTAAAAGCGCTCAAGGAATACGACTGGGGGCATGACTGGCACCCAGAGATGGTGATGGCGAATCGCAATTGGCTCGTAGAACAAATGGGATGAAAGTTCTCGAGGTCGCGAGCTCGTTGTTCGAGTGGGGAGGCATCGAGCGTTACGTTCACTACCTCGACGAGGGTCTGACAGCGTTGGGCCACGAGGTTACGGTGGTTTGCCCAACTGGCTCGCCGTTGGACCACAAATCCCGCCGCGATGTGCTCATATCAAATCGCGCCAAGTATTCACCGCGGACCTTGCTCGCGTTTTATCGGGTCGGCAAGCAGCTTCGACCAGACATTGCTCATATTCACTTCAGCCCGGACTTTATCGTTCCTGCCGTGGCCCTAAAGCGCTCCTGCCAAGCGAAGCTTGTAATGACCAGACATTTGGTGCTTCCATGGAAGCCCGCTCGGGTGAAGAAGTACTGCTCCCTGTATGACCACATCATCCCCGTGTCTGAGGCCGTGGAGCGAAAACTGGCGGAGTCAGGTGTGCCGAAGCGAATGATGTCGGTTGCCAAAGCTGGTGTGCCAGACCCACCCGAGACAACAGGAAGCGTTAACGCCAAAGAACGATTGACAGTAGGTGTGTTTGGGCGCCTGGTCGAAGAGAAAGGCGTCGATACTTTGCTGGAAGCCGCAAAACTTGCACCGAGAATGGACGTCCATGTTTATGGGGAAGGCCCGGAACGCCAAAAGTTGGAACAGATGGCATCCCGAGCAGGAGTCGAGGAGCGCGTTCATTTTTGTGGGCACATCGCGGATGTGGCGAAAGCCATGTCGGAAGTGGATTTGGTCTGTGTGCCAAGCAAGTGGGACGAAGCCTTTCCGTACTCAATCCTCGAGGCAATGGCGGTTGGGAAACCGGTGGTTGCTTCGAACTCCGGAGGCATCCCAGAGGTAGTTGAACCAGGCAAGACGGGCTGGTTGTTCGAGAAGGGCAACGCTCGAGAACTGGCGGACATCCTAACGAGACTCAGTGGATCGAAGTCGGAGTTAGCCAAAATGGGAAGTCAGGCTCGAAGCGTTCAGCGTGCCGAATATACGATTGCTCGTATGGCGGAGCGGATCGAGGCAGTTTTTAGACGGGTTTTGGAAGGTTAGACCCAGGGGCCGGAACTTCGGATCCTGCGAAAAGCTTTACAACGTACAAAGATCATGGTTAGAGTTCGATTGCTTGTCGTGTTGACCGCGCTACTGTCGCTTTGCGGTTTGGCGTTTGGCCAGGGCAAAGAGTACGCAAAGTGGTCCGCGACTTTCGAACCAACCGACATTCGCGCTGGAGAGTCGGGTCGGATACTTGTTAAGGTCAAAATCGATGATCCGTGGTATCTCTACGGAACCAAAGTTTTCCAATCGGATAATCCGCTCGATACCTTTCCCACAAGCACCGAAATTAAGCTTGCAAAGCACGCGTTTGTCGAACAAAATCATGAGCTTGTTCTTCCAAAACCGCTCACCAAGGTAGACAAGAATTTTAACAATCTCGAAGTTGAATACTACGAGAAAGAAGTCATCTTTTCGATCCCAGTTACCGTAAAAGAGGGTGCTTCCGGCAAGCAAAAAGTCGATCTGACTTACACCTACCAAGTCTGTAAGAAAGGTCTCTGCGACATACCGAGGATCGATCAGAAGCTCGCGGTTGAGTTCGAAGTTCAGTCCGGAGAAGCGCGTGAGGCCCGAATTGCTGCGCTCACGGGAGTGCCGAACCAACCCGCCCAATCTGGGCCACCGGCAGGGCCCGCCGAGCCTGTCTCGGGTCAAAACAACTTGGACGAAATGTCCTTAGGCGCTTATCTGCTCTTTTGCTTTGTAGGAGGTCTTGGTGCGCTCCTCTTCCCGTGCGTTTTTCCAATGATCCCGGTCACCGTCAGTTTCTTCTCCAAAAAGAAGCCGGGAGAAGAGCGAAAGACGCACTATGCCGGAGCAATCGCCTACTGCTTAGGAATCATTGGCACGTTCACCGGGCTCGGCTTACTGGTCACGATTGTATTCGGGGCAACGGGAATCCAGGATCTTGCGACCAACGCCTGGGTCAACCTTGCCATGTTCCTGATCTTCGTAGCGCTTGCGCTATCGCTCTTCGGACTTTTTGAAATCGCTCTACCGAGCGGCCTCGTGAACAAGGTGAACTCCAAATCTCGAATGGGTGGAATTATTGGACCCGTTCTGATGGGCCTCACCTTCACGCTGACAAGCTTCACCTGTACAGTGCCTGTCGTTGGTGCTCTCCTGGTGTCCGCGGCGAAGGGCGATCTTTGGCGACCATTGCTCGGAATGTTGGTCTTCAGCACGACTTTCGCCTTCCCATTCTTTCTGCTTGCGCTGTTCCCAAGCTTCCTCAGCCGACTTCCGAAATCGGGCACCTGGATGAACACGGTGAAGGTGTTCATGGGCTTTTTCGAGTTGGCATTCGCCGTAAAGTTCCTGTCGAACATCGACGTCGTCTACCAGTGGGGCCTGTTGACAAAGCCGGTCGCTTTGGCAATTTGGTTTACCTTGGCAGCGATGGGAGCCGCGTACTTACTAGGCTGGATAAAACTGCCGAAAGAGTCAAGCGATATCAAGATCGGCTTGTTGCGGCGAGGTTTCGGCTTGGCAACATTGGTCGCTGGCTTCCTCTGTTTAGCGGCCATAGAAGGATATAGCCTAGGGAAGATCGGTGCATTATTGCCTCCGGATCCATATCCCTATAAGAACAAAGAAGACCGCAAGCAGGGCATCTTGCCTTGGGGAGAAGACTTTAAGGAAGCTCTCACTGTGGCCAAGGAATCCGGCAAACCGGTGTTCATTAACTTCACCGGATACACCTGCACCAACTGTCGGGACATGGAGCAGAATATGTTCCCGCGACCCGAGGTGCGGCAAGAATTGGAAGAGATGGTCCTGGTGGAGCTATTTACGGATGGCAAGGAATCGGTTCACAAGTCCAACCAGCAACTGCAACAAGCATTGACGGGCAGCGTGACCTTGCCGGTGTACGTAGTGGTTAAACCTTCGGGAGAAGTAGTAAGCCAGTTCCCAGGTTCCACGGACAACGCTGAGGAGTTCATCAAGTTTATCCAGGAAGGGAAGTCCAGAGTCAAAGCCGTCGCCCAGCGTTAAGCATGGGCTCTTCGGGCCTCATCTATCCGTACCAGCGACTTGAGCAGTTCCCGAGCTTTGGCAAGCGGCCATTGAGTCGCGGCATCTGACAAGGCCTTCTCGGGGTCGGGGTGAATTTCCATGAAGATGGCATCCACTCCCACGGCGACGGCCGCACGGGCGAGAGCTGGAATCTGATCCCGATTTCCTCCGCTACTTGAACCAGCCGCTCCTGGTCGCTGTGCAGAGTGCGTGGCGTCGAAGCAAACCGGGACACCGAAGCCGCGCATGATTTCAAGGCCCGGCATGTCAACCACAAGCATGTTGTAGCCAAATGTGGTGCCGCGCTCCGTCAACATGATGCCATTAGCCTCGAAGGACTTGAGCTTCTCCACAATGTTCTTTGTATCTTGCGGTGCCAGAAACTGGCCCTTCTTGACATTAACCGGCTTTCCCGTGGCGGCACAGGCTTCCAGTAGATCCGTCTGGCGACAGAGAAAGGCGGGCACCTGAAGAAGATCGATCTGCTCTGCGACGGACGCGGCCTGGTCCGGGAGATGCACATCGGTTGTCGTCGGCACACCAAGTTTTCGGCCAACTGTGCTGATGATCTCGAGGCCCTCGTCCATCCCGAAGCCTCGGGTCGTGCCAATCGATGTTCGATTGGCTTTGTCGAATGA
>JAFAFM010000095.1 GCA_023423495.1 Armatimonadota bacterium | reverse complement strand
ACCGTGTGCAGTTCGGGCGGCATTGCTTCGATGCCGAAGCGCACTTGGCGGGTTCCGATGCTGACCGCGCCCAAGACTTGATGGACGCGTTCACGGATCCCGAAGTAAATGCGGTGCTTTGCTCCCGGGGCGGGTACGGCTGTGCCCGGCTGTTTCCCTACTTGGACCTGGATCGAATCGTTGCGGCGCGCAAGCTGTTCCTGGGCTTTAGCGATATTACGACCCTTCATATCGCCCTGAACAATCGCGGGTTGGTTTGCGTTCATGCCCCCATGGCGCTCACCCTGGCCTATCCCCGAGAAGATTGGGTGTATGAGTCCTTTTTGCGGAGCTTACGAGGTGAGATGACCTACCTGCCTCAAGCCGGAATAGGAAAGACGTTGGTGTCGGGCAGGGCTAAGGGACGAGTCGTTGGCGGGTGCCTCATTCTGATGTGCGACTCCATCGGGACAGCCAATCCAATTCAAGCCGACGGGAAGATACTTATCGTCGAAGATGTCGATGAGCATCCTCACCGGGTGGATGCCATGCTCACCCACATGCTTAACGCCGGGGTCCTTCAAAGCGCCGCAGGTTTGGTATTCGGCGAAATGACCCGCACGGACGAGCATCAGGACGAAGGGATCGGCGGTAAGCCTTGGCGGGACATCGTCCGCGAGCGGATTGAGCCACTCGGAATCCCCACCATCATCGAATATCCGTTCGGGCACAACAAGAATATGCTCACGTTGCCGCTTGGAGTAAACGCCGAATTGGATGCAGACGCCGGTACGCTTACGTATCTGGAGGAACATTGCGCCTAAAATTCACCCTTTTGACTGTCTTGGCTTTTACCGCCGTCGCGGCGATCGGCCAAGTGTGGGAAAAGCCCATTGTTCCGGGAGTGACCTACCGTATGGAGGTGGACCTCTCCGTCCCAAGGATTGTCCACGCCGTACGCTACAGCATGGGCGCATCCGGGGTCGCCATGAAGAGCGAACTCGGAGGCGGAACGATAATCGAGGAGAATGCCAGCAAAGGGCGGGAAACCGTATCCGAGATGGCCGCAAGAACTGGTGCAATTGTTGCTGTTAACGGCGACTTCTTCCCGTTCACCGGCGATCCCCTGGGATTCATGGTGCGTGATGGTCAACTTTTAAGCAGTCCTGGCAAAGGCCGAAGCGTGTTCGGCTGGGGCGGAGACTATGCCAGAGCCGGGCAAGTTGAATTCAAAGCCACCGCGCAACTTGCGGGGCAGATTCTAGAGATTGACGGGGTGAACGAGGAGGCTGGTCAGAATTCCGCAATCCTCTATACTGACATCGCCAACTTCTCGACCGCCAAGACTCCCAATATTCAAGCGGTAATTAAGATGGAATCCACTTCCTGGACACCTAACGGGGAGATGACTGGTACATTTGAGGCCCTTTACACGGATGTCGCCAAGATGCCCATCCAACCAGGCAACGCGATTCTTAGCGTTTCGGGTCCACGAGCCAACCTTGTTCGGAGTTTGATTCCGGGCGAGCGCGTGACGATTCGTTTTGAAAGCAAAGGCCTCGACTGGAACAAGGTTGACCAGATCATGGGGGGTGGACCTTATTTATTGAGAGATGGAAAAGTCTCCGTTGACGCTGCCAGGCAAGGGTTTAACGACGCGTTCACCAACAAGAGACATCCCCGAACGGCCATCGGAAGGACGAGCAACGGCGATGTCTGGCTTGTCGTTATCGATGGTCGCCAGAAAATGTCAGACGGTGCCACGCTCCCGGAGACTGCGGTAATCATGCAGAGGCTGGGATGTGTTGAAGCCGTGAATCTCGACGGCGGCGGCAGCTCGGCGATAAATATCCTGGGGTTGACGCTCAATCGTCCCAGCGACGGAAAGGAGCGGCCCGTTGCTAACGGCGTCGTCGTGTTGGGAACCAGACCAACGGCAGCGGGCGGCAACTTGCTCATTAAGGCGCCCGCTAAGATGGTCCTCGATGCCGCCAACACTCTAGCAGTTGTCGACGACGCAGGCAATTCCATTCCGAATGCCGAGGTGCTGTGGCATGCGACGGGGAACGCATGGATCGACCAGGGCGGGTTGCTAAGACCCGTTGGGAAGGGTTCAGCGCAAGTTGCGGCCTATGTACGGGGTCGAGTTCTCAGAATCAATTTGGACATCGTCGAACCCGAAAAGAAGCCGCGGGTTGCGCCGAAACCTTCTCGGAAGAAACGTGGCCGAGGTTAAGCGCTCGGCCCGATGATCATTGCATTGAGCAGCATCTTGTACAGTCCGGGCCACTGCGCGCGCTCGGTCGGGTCCTCCATGAAGAGCACGGCTCGACCCTGGCCGGCGGGTGCATCTTGAAGCCACGCAATCCCCGAGAGGTCTTTCTCCGTGGTATCCCAACTCCAGCCACTCAGCAGCTTCTTTCCGGCGCCCAGTCGAACGGCGCTACCCTCTTCAGCGGCGTAAAAATTGCTGCCGGATACGGGCACGGAGATCGTGATCGGACCCTTGGCAGGGACGGTAAATCCGTAACTCAAAAAGCTTTTGGGATCGAGTTCAGCCCGGAAGAATGAACCCGGCAAGTCTGGTTCTGCGCTCTTCGATTCCAATGTTGCAAACCCTGATGAGCCAAGCGCCCAACCCGGGTTGCTAAGCGAAATCGCGCATCCTCCAGATCGAACCCAGTCTCCAAATCGGCCAGTAGTGGATGCACCGCCGGAGGTAACCACGATCGCGCTGTATTTGTCCAGATTCCCAGACAGGGCGCTATTGCTGAGCGGAGTAAATGGCAGCTTGAATTCCCGCTCCATCAAATACCAAATGGGCCCGCCCGAAACGCTGCCGTTATTGCCCATGGCGATGGCGATATTAGGCTTCTTTAACTGAAAAATGTTGTTCTCGCCATTGCCGGGTCCGTACCGTCCTTCGTCAGGATAACTAGTGGTAAGCGGCTTAAGAAGCACATTTGCTTGTCGGGCCATGTCGACCAGCTTCGCAGAATAACTCGAATCGTTTCGTGCCGCCAAGAATAGGAATGTGCCGCGAGAGATCGACTCGCCCGCCAACTTCATCGGACGCCTGTTCATCGAGACCTTGATCCCTGCCAGCAGCGCCTTCGCCGCAAACAAGATGTCCTCCTGATCGGTGTACGTCAAGTAGTAACCAATTGGCGAGTTCTGTGAAGCCACCGCCTTACCGGCAGGAGCAGACGCTGTCGCAATCTTTGGCGCCGATTCGCACCACCAAGCTTTTAAGTTATAGGCATAGATGTGGCACCAAGCCGTCCCGTCGTAGAATTCAAATTGATCAATTTCTGAATCACCTTCACCCTCGGCTCTAACCTTCGCAAGCTGCTTTTGTCGGGAAATGAAATCAGGTTCGAAGTCGGACCCCGGCTCGAGCCAAGCCTTGGCGAGATGCCCCAGGGGTTGGGCAATGTCGATGACCAAAGCTCCTTGCGGGAACGATTGCTCACCATGTTGATCCGACCAATAGTCGTGCGCGTCAGACTGCTTCCAAGCTTGTCCGGCCCATTGATATTGGATACCCGTTCTGGATAGGTGATCGGCAAACCGCTTTATCTCACGCGGATCTTCTGAAGTCGCTACAACCCGCTTGAATTTGCCCGCGTGCTCACCCGCAGCGGCCTTCATCTTGTGAGATAGAAAAGATTGGAGAAGCGCCTGTCGGTTCTGGGAGGCGGACTCGATGACGGCGAGCGCGGCTGTAAAGTGCTTGGCGATTCCATCCCGAAGAGTGAGCACCGTATCATCCTCTCGCCGACGGGCGACGAACCTTCCGCCGTCGGTTTCGTGGGTCATACCGATCGCACCCAACAACGTCGAGTGGGAATCCAGGTAGCAAACGTTGTATAGGTCGAAGTCGTCGCGAATGAAGTATTGCCACCCCTGCTGATCGAATTGCTTGGCCGTCGCGCGGCCGAAGATGTCGCTCCATTTCGCATACCGCTCACGGTCCACGTTAGTATTCACCGACTGCTGAACAGGAGGAAAGAAGTACGTCGCCACCTGGCCATGTTGGTCCACGTACACCTGCGGCATCCACTTGAGAAAGAGAGCGACTTCCTGCCGAGTCTCCAGTTGGCTCATTGCGACGCGGTCGCGATTCATGTCGAAGCGATAGTGGTTTGCTCGTCCAAAAAAAGCGCTTGGAACCGTCCCCTCGATCGATCCAGGTTCGGGGCTGCCGTTTGGCATGCTGTTGTATGCGACGACATAGCGCTCGTGGCCATCCGGGTTGTAAACCGGATTAACCAATACCACGGCGTTGGAGAGCATATTGGTGATGCGGGAGTGTCGTGAGGCTGCCAGGTTGTAAACCAAAGCCATGGCAGATTCAAATGAGGCGGTTTCATCACCGTGAATGCACTGGTTGATCCAAACGATGGCAGGCGCGCTTTTGATGGCGTCCTGGTTGTTTTGACCACTTGCCAATTGCATATTGACCTGGCGAATGCGCTCTAAATTTCGGATGTTCTCGGGTGACGAGATCGCGAAAACGCGCAGCGGCCTACCTTCGGTGCTCTTGCCGTACTCGATCGGGAAGACCTTGGCTTTGGCGCCATCCGCAATGGAAAACAACACGCGTTCCTGATCTCTGAAAACCGTGTGCTGAGTTCCGATTTCGTAGCCCAGAACTTGCTCCGGCCGACGAACGCCATTATCGTATGGTCCATGGGAGTAAAAGTCAAAAGAAGGAGGCGCCGCGATCGCAAGACCGCAGAGCAGGCTGAAGAGCATGCAGGAAGTATATCAATGTGCGTTGCGAACTGTTATGTGGTGGCCGAAAGCATTTGCTTTCCGAGCTTGAAGAGGCACGCATTCAAAATGGGAAACGAACAAAAGAGTGCAAGCATATAAAGAGCATCAGGCAGATCGTTCGGGGATGACATGGCGGCCAACAGGAACCCGAGTCCCACAAAAAGCACAACGGATGCAAATAGCCCAATCACCATCGGTTTCTGCCTCGTGGCGAGAGCGATGAGGTTCAGAATGAGGCCGATGAGTACAGCACCGAGAAGAAGAATGGGATCGTAGAGTGAACTTCGCCACTTGTCAAAGAGAGCAAATGGTGTCAGAAGGATTAAAAGGGAGACAAAACCCGATCCAAGATACAGTACGAGGTTCTTTACGCTTTCCGTCATCGATTCTTTTGCCGGAGGAAAAGACGATCCCACCCGGATGTTACATTGAAGTCTGGGTTCCATCGAATTACCTGAACGGACCCGTCCGCCTTTAGCGCTAAGAATGGATTCGGATAAGGATTTTTAAAAGAGAATCCGAACCCAGGAGCAAATCGTGCTCGCTTCTCTGAATTATGTGGAGAAATCATTAGAGTCATGGACAGCATATTACCGTCGTGTACGCTCTGGTACCACCGCCAGCCATCCTCTGTTTCGAAGAGAGGTACTGACCGGACGTATGCATAAGATCCGATCATTGGACGGCCGAGCTCTCCTTGGCATCCAGTTCGCCAAGAGTCCTGCGGATCGCAAAGTGGCGCGTTCTCTAACATTTTCAAAGCCTCCTCATGAGGAGGCAAGCTCATGATTCCCCCGTGACTTTCGACATAGAGTTGGATGGCCAATCCGCACTGATGCAAGTTGGAGATCGAGTGTGTTGTCCAAGCGGCTTCCTTGGAGCGTGCAATTACGGGAAACACGACAATGCAAAGAATCGCGATCAAAACGATCACGATCAATATTTCAACGATAGTGATTGCACGTACTAGTTTGGACATGGCTGGAAAGCCCGCCAAGGTGGTCTACCGCGGCGGGCATAGGGGGCTAATTGTTCGGGGGAGTTATGGGAGGGGTCGCGGTTGGCTCACAGGGTAACGACCAGTGGCCGTCCGTAAATGTTACCGTCTCCAAATCCTGGCAGCAATCTCCCTCGATTGCACTTGTTGGACCAGATTGTCCGGTCGAATTCTTGTGGGTGTACTGACCATACTGATTGTAGCAGCACTCATAATTACGAGTGTAGTAGATCTTGTAATTCCAAGCAGTGATTTGGCACTGGCCAGTATGGTCTTCACATGCGGTCCGGGTTTGTGATCGCGGAATGCAAAATGAATTGGAACCAGATTGCGCAAAGGACCTGTTCCACATGATGCTTAACAGGCACAAAACTAGTGCTGTCCCACATAATCGGTATGACTTCAGATTCATTTTATTCTCCTTATTGACTGGAAGCGAAGGCGTCCAGCAATTCGTTTTCATGTTCGTAGTCTTCGGGCCAACCAATTTCAACCTTACTAATCACTCCGTCCTTTGTTTGGATGATCGTTGGAGTGCGAAGCGGCCCGTCTGAGTAAAAGCATCCTTCTGACTGTAGGATTGTACAGGGTTGAACTTTTAAATACGGGATCCGCTTCCGTCTAAAGGCGGCTTCTGCAAGACTACATGCATTGCAAAGTGGCGATGCAATCATCAAGATTGAGTGAGGGCCAGGATCAACGTTACGAAAGCCAACTTGATGGAGTCTTAGTCCCAGCATCGAATTAGGAATTATCGGACTTGCAAATCTAGTGCCTTCAAATGCTTTTGCTAGGTTAACGCTAATCGCAAGAATTGTCAACGAAAGTGCAATAATTTGAAAGTTAGGCTTCCAGTGGATCTTTTTAAACTCAAAAGTCCGGACTCCTGCCACTGTGAGAAGACCCGCGCAACAAAAAACGATTACTGAACACGGAGTGCATAGCTTTGGAGACAGAACAACGAGATAGAAGTGAGTTGAAAATGCGCACAGTGTAAATGTGTACAGAACTATGTCGAAAAAGGACGATGAGCGACAAAATCTGTTCCAAGCAAATAAAAGCACGGAGAAGGCGGCTGCAGCTCCAACAGGAAGCAATGCCAAAGATCCGGCTCCCTTTTCAAAGCACGAGTAACATGACGGATACATAATGCCAGCAGCGTATGCTCCTAGTGCCGCATAGAACCATTGCCAACGACTAAAAAAAACGCAATTTAATGCGATAAATGCCGTTATCCCAAGACTAAGTAGGACTTGATTCTGCCCCTTTTTGAAGCGATCTGATTCCAGCAGGATACGTTCAAGGTATGCACTAATAGCGGGTTCGCCAGAGATCTGAGTATCGTTTGAACCAAGTTGGAGTTTTGGCTCACTGTTTAAATGAGAGCGCACGATAACTTGTGTGGAGCTCCTGATTTTATCCGCCCACTGGACTTGATTTTCGTTGCGGGGATTTCTTAACAATATTGATTGCGAGAATTGGCCCTGGATTTTTGTTATTCGCGTCTGAAGTGCGTGGAAAGCAACGATACCGTTACCCAAAATGTACTATAGAGATAAAGTGTAAATTAAGTGGCGAGGGCGGCCAGGCCTGGGCCTCAAGAGATTAGAGGCAAAGGATACTGCAGTTTTCTTTGTACACATAAGACCTGTTGGAGAGATGTTAGCATTGGTGCAGAAATATTGTAAGGGGCAAGCTCGAGATTGGGACCGGAAACTCGATGAGCAGACGAAGCGTTGGAATTGATCAGAGAGAAAGAAATGAAGAAAACGGGTTATGTTCTGGTCACGGTTGCCGCGTTTGTGGGCGTCTTTGGGGCCCTGCAGGCCGAAAAGTGGCTTGGCAAGTGGCAAACCTCGGCGGCGCCGATTGACTATCGCGCCGAGGGCAGCGTGATGCCGATTCAGTACAACGGATCGGTAACTTCGCCACCTGACTTTCGCCTTGCGGCTAAGAAAGTGATGCCAAGCGTCGTCGCGATCGATCGCTTTGAGCGCGTCAACGACATGTTTGGATATCAAGCTAGCGTGCGTGAAACCGGAAGTGGTTCCGGCGTTATCTTAAGCTCGAACGGCACGATCGTGACTAACAATCACGTCGTCGCCGACCCAGCAACGGGTCGAGCGGTCGAGCGAGTGCAGGTGCGCCTCGCGGATAAGCGGACTTTCCCGGCCAAAGTTCTCGGCACCGACCCGCGTTCTGATCTTGCTGTGCTGAAGATCGAGGCTCCCAACTTGAGCCCCATCGAGGTCGGAGATAGTACGAGCTTGGAAATTGGTCAGTGGGTGCTTGCTATCGGCAACCCACTCGGATTTGAGAATACGGTAAGCGCCGGTGTTGTTAGCTCACTAAAGCGGGACTTGCCGATCGGTGTCAGTGGCTTGGTAAATGCCATTCAAACCGACGCGGCGATCAATCCCGGAAACTCGGGTGGAGCTTTGACGGATGCGATGGGACGTCTCATCGGCGTGAACTCGGCGATCGCCAGTACGACGGGACAGAACGTCGGTATCGGCTTCGCGATTCCGGTGGACCGCGTCAAGCAGGTGGTTAACGACATCGTGAAGTTTGGCTACGCGAAATACGCCGGTCTCGGAGTTTCCTACCAGGCGCGTTACTCAGGCGCGTTGGCTTATCCGCAATTCCGACAAGAAGTTGCTCGTTTGACCGGGGCGGAGAATGTTCCGAACCAAGGCATCATCGTCGATGAAGCAACGGGTGCCGCTCAAGAAGCGGGTATCAAGCCGGGCGACATCATCCTTGCAATCGACGGTACGAATATCGAAGGCTCCTTCACCTTGAACAAGGTCCTGACTCCCAAGAAGCCAGGTGAAAAGGTATCGGTGAAGTATTGGTCCAAAGGAGAAGTGAAGACGACCTCACTTACGCTCCAGGAGATCAGTCCGAACCGAGATCGTTAAGAATCCTACTTTGTCCGCGCCGCTTTCGGAAAAGGCGGCGTCCTAGAAATGTGGGCCCAGGAAAACTGGGCCCGATCCTTACAACCGAATATGTCTCCATTTTCTGACGGCCTCTTGCAGTTTTTAGAAGTTCTTCCTGCGGTGGTGCGCGAACGCTTAGAGCGTAGCGAAAATTTAGATTCCCTGGTTGAAGTCGTGCTCGATTACGGACGTCCTGCAGAGGCACGATTTCGTGAACATGTCGAGCGCATGAACGACGTGATCGTCACCGAGCACGATATCGATTTCACAACCAAATCCATTGGGGATTTCGGAAGCGACAACCGCGCTGGCATCGAGCGCACGCTTCACCGTATCTCAGCCATTCGAAATCGGCATGGCAAGGTTATTGGTCTGACCTGTAGGGTCGGCCGTGCTTTAGAAGGCACCATTGAGATTATCGATGATATCGTCCGGTCCGGCGCCTCCATTCTGCTCCTCGGTAAGCCCGGCGTGGGTAAGACCACGAAACTTCGGGAGATTGCCAGAGTGTTGGCAGATGAAGTCGGCAAGCGGGTGGTGATCGTTGACACATCGAACGAGATAGCGGGCGACGGAGATGTCCCGCATCCTGGAATCGGCGCGTCTCGTCGCATGCAGGTAAGAGTCGCGGCCGAACAGCATGGCGTCATGATTGAAGCGGTCGAGAACCACATGCCTGAAGTGATCGTTATCGACGAGATCGGTAACGAAGCTGAGGCAGCAGCGGCGCGCACGATCGCGGAGCGCGGAGTCCAACTGGTTGGTACTGCCCACGGTCAGACTCTCGAAAACTTAATGCTGAATCCGACACTCGCAGATCTTATCGGAGGGATTCAGGCGGTTACGCTGTCGGACGCTGAGGCTCAACGCCGCGGAACTCAAAAGACAGTTTTAGAGCGGAAGTCGCCGCCGACCTTTGATATCGTTATCGAACTTCTCGACTATGATCGGTTGGCCGTTCACCACAACGTGCAGAAGACGGTGGACATGATTCTGCGAGGTCTTCCACCAAGGCCCGAAATCCGGGTTCGCACAGGCGCAGGAATGGAGATTGTCCAGAACGAGCAGACACTGGAAGTAGAGGAACCGGGATTCAACAAGCGGTTTCCTGCTCTGGCAAGGGCCGAAACGCCAAGCATGCCCCGATCCGCCGTGGTTTCGACCTCGAGCAAGCAACAGAGTGGAAACGGGAATAACGGCCAAGATGGGCCGCTCGTGAAAATTTTTCCGTACGGGATTGCCCGTACACGATTAGAACGAGCCATTCGGGAAAAGCGGGCGCCTGCCTACGTGACGAACGACGTTAGCCAGGCGGATGCGGTCATGGCGATTCGGTCGACGGTTCAGGCGAAGCCTCGCAAGATCAGAGACATGGCCGGGAAGCCGATCAATACGGTCGTCGTGAAGTCAAATACGTTCACGCAGATTGCGGGCGCACTGGACGAAATCATCCGCCAAGCAACGGAAGGGCCGGACTACGAGGCGAAGGCGTTGGCCGAAGCCCAAAGCGGAATCGAAGCCGTTCTCCAAAACGGGAAGCCTTTTGAGCTTTCCCCGGCCCCAGCGACGATTCGGAAGATGCAGCACCATATGGCCGAAACTCGCCGGCTGGCGAGCGAGAGCGTCGGAGACGATCCTAACCGACGACTCAGAATCTTGCCGACCAAACTCGGGTGAAGTCATAGCTAAATATATTCTGCCCGCCAAAAACCTGGCAATTATTGGTGTAACAGACATCACTAAACCGTGTTAGAATGTCGCCCGGATGTCCGCTCCGGCGGACCCGACGGGGGACCTTATGAATCGTTGCAAGCGGATCACCGCCCAGGCTTCCTTTTGGCTTCTATCATCACTCATCGCTTTTGGTCAAGGGGGAACAGTTGACATCCCCGCCGCCAAAGTTCAATCGGACGTTAAAGCGGTCGCTTTGGACACCAAAGACTTCGTTGTCCAGATCGATGAGTCCTATAACTTCCAGCCAATCTGGCCCGAAAACCCGATTAACCGAGTCGAGCCAAAAACCAAGTGGAATACACTCCCGGTTGGCAAGGTCCTCGCGCAAAAACGAGGCGTTTTAGACAGCTTCTTTCCCGCAATCGGCGCCACCGGGTGGAATCCACCCGACCCAGATTTGGCCGTCGGGATGTCCCATGTCCTCGCCGTCGTCAACTCCTCTATTTCGTGGTTCGATAAGGCAGGCGTCAAGCAGTTTCAGCAGACGGCGCAGGCGTTCTTCAGTGGCATGGGTACGGGCACGTTCATCTTTGATCCGAAGTGCTTCTATGACCGCATCAATGGACGCTTCGCTATCCTATTTTTGGAAAAAGATAATGCGTCCCTCACCAGCAAGCTGTTGTTGGCGGTTTCCGACGACGGAGATCCAAACGGCACTTGGTACCGATATCGCCTGGAAGCGAAAGCCACGATCAACGGCAACGCATGTTGGCTGGACTACCCCGGGTTCGGATATAACCGCGACGCCTATGTAGTGAGCGGCAACATGTTCGGGTTTTCGACGGGATTCGGCGGTGCACAATTTGTCGTCATTCCTAGCGCAGCCGTCCGAAGCGGGCTGCCGGCGACGGCGACCAACATTGTGGACACCGGCTCTTCAAGCGTGCAAATTGCGGAAGCAACCAGCAGCACGGATGATCGCGTCTATGGAATTTCGCGAAATGGCGGCAGCGCGGTGAAGGTGTTTGCCATCAGCAACCCATCCGGCACTCCAACAATAAACTCGACCAGCGTAACGGTGCCTTCAAATTCAGGTCCAACCTCTGATGCGCAGAGCACGGCCGGCATGCTGGACACGGTAGACGCACGCGTCTACAACGCAGTCGTCCGGAACGGCCGGATGGTCACGGCGCACAATATCCAAAACGGGGCTACGGTTGGCAGTCGCTGGTATGAGGTGAGCCTGAACGGCTTTCCTTCGGGAACACCGACACTCGTTCAATCAGGAAACATCGCGAGCGGCAGCACAAATTACTTTTGCCCCGCGATCAACGTGAACTCTGAGGGAAGTATCGCAGCCCTGTTTACGGGAAGTAGTTCTTCGATTACCGCTGATATTAATTTCGCGGCTCGGAATGCTTCCGACTCAGCCGGGAGCATGGGTTCGATTCAAACGTTGGAGTCCAGCGCCGGTAACGCATATGGTGGTCGATGGGGTGACTATTTTGGTGTGGATGTCGATCCGGCGGACGACGTAACGTTCTGGGGCATTGGAAGCATAGTCTCGGCAAATAACGGTTGGCAGACGTCGATTTTCAGTTGGACCGTAGCCGGTGGAATAACTCCACCACCACCGTCCGAAGCAGAACTGTCTTCAATCGCTTTGAACCCGACATCGGTTAAAGGCGGCAGTGTTGCCACTGGCACCGTAACCTTGACCGCTTCTGCGCCAAGCACGGGTGCAACCGTCACCCTAAGCTCCGACTCGCAGTATGCGACGGTACCGGCGAGTGTCACGGTAGCCGCAGGCCAAACTTCGGCAACGTTCACAATCCAAACCGGACGTCCGGCTAGAAATGCCAACGCTGTGATCACGGCGACCTATCGCTCAATCAGTAAATCAACATCGCTGACGGTTCGCAAAAAGTAGGATACGAAAGCCCGATGCTGTCTAGTGTCGGGCTACTTTTCCCGAACGAGTTGGCTTTGTACGGCTTCGATGTAGCGCTTGCCCGACGCACAGTGCCACTCGATGTGGTGGAGCGCTTGCTTTAAAAGATCCAATTGCTTCGCGGTAGATTCCAGCGATTCGGCTTCAAGAATCGCTGGGCCAATGACAGCTCGGATGTCGTCGCTGGCTTGCAACAAATCGTGGATGTCCACGGCGATGCCATCTACGGTTTCTTGGGAGTATCCGAGGGCGAGAATCTTGTCTTGGATGTCCTCCCCAAGCTTCCAGTACTCAGCGACCATCGGGTCGATGCTGCCTTCGTTCGGATCTCGATCGTCCAAGCTTAAGCGGCCTCTTCCTGTTCGGCCAGCTTCCTGGCTTGCTCATCTTGGACCAAGGCATCTATCATTGACTGAATATCCCCATCCATGAATGTAATCATGTTATGAGCTTGGAAGCCAATTCGGTGGTCCGTGATCCGGCTCTGGGGAAAGTTGTAAGTGCGGATCTTCTCGCTACGATCGCCGGTTCCAATTTGGCCTTTCCGCAATCCAGACCTTTCGGCGGCAAGACGCTCTTGCTCCAGTTGATAGATCTTGGCTCGAAGCACGGCCATCGCCTTGAGCTTGTTTTGAGCCTGACTTCGTTCGTCTTGACATGTAACGACGATGCTTGTCGGCTTATGAATGATGCGGATAGCGGTTTCGTTCTTCTGCATGTGTTGACCGCCCGCTGAGGAAGAGCAGAAAGTCGAGATCTCTAGGTCTTCGTTCTTGATCTCAACGTCGACGTCCTCTGCCTCAGGCAACACTGCAACGGTCACGGTCGAAGTGTGAATGCGGCCCTGGCTTTCTGTGGCTGGCACGCGTTGTACGCGGTGGACTCCGCTCTCGTGTTTAAGCTGGCTATAGGCCCCCTGTTCGTTGATGTTGAACACCGCCCGCGAAACTCCACCAATTCCGCTTTCTTCCATCTCGACGATCTCGGTCTTCCACCTACGGCGCTCGCAGTAGCGCAGGTACATCCGCATCAATTCGCCCGCGAAGAGCGCGGCTTCGTCTCCGCCCGCAGCCGGACGAATCTCGATGATGACCGGCTTGTCGTCCAACGGATCCTTGGGGACGAGCATCGTTTTTAGCGTTTGCTCCAAAGCTTCGATCTTGGCTCTCAGGGGATCGATTTCCGCCAGGGCCAATTCCTTCATCTCGGGATCGCTCAGGAACTCTTGGGCTTCGCTCAGATCAGATCTCGCTTTGGAGTAGTCGCGGATCGTTGCAACAATCGGCTCCAACTCGGCACGGAGTTTCCCCAGCCGCTGCATTTCCTTCGGATTCGTTACGATCGAAGGGTCGTTGAAGTCCGCCTCAATAGATTCGAAGCGCTTCTCGATTTCTTGGAGCTTTTCCAGCATCTAAGTAGAGATTTTACCGTTCGACGATAGACTCTTCGTAGGTCGGTGAAGGGAAGGATGGGGCGGATAATGGGTCTCGAACCCACGACCTCCTCTTCCACAGAGAGGCGCTCTAACCCCTGAGCTATATCCGCCGTAGAGTCGTGAATTATACCTTTTAGGCTTGAATTAGTCTGGGAACTTTCAGGCTGCTGGTATCCTTTTATCCATCATGAGGTTTTTGTTATCAATGTTATTAGGGGCGGTTGGAGCAATGTCTATGGCCCAGGCTCCCTGCTGCCAGGCGGAGAAGAAAGCCAATCCAGACGAGGCCTTCCTTAAGATGGCCCGCGAGATGGAGATGGCTGCCGAGGGCAGGAAGGCGTGCTGCCAAACCACCGCGACAAAGTCTGTTGAGAAGGGTGAGGATGGCTGCTGCAACGCCGCTGGCGAGCCCGCAAAGTTCAAGGTCTTTGTGGCCGGACAAGGCTACAAATTCTTCGGCTGCGAAGACAGTGCGAAAGAGGGTCGATTCGAACTTAAGGCCAAGGGATTGAAGGTTGGTCAGGTCCAGAAAGTAAGCAATAAGACCTCTATCTAACCACGAGTGAAACATTGGATGGCCGCAATTCCCTAATGGGATTGCGGCCATGTCATTTATCAGAATTCTCATTCTCGGCGCTTTGCTTTCCGCGATCGGTTGCTCGGGTCCATCTCTATCCGTCAGCGGCGCCTACAGAACCGAAGTTTCGCAAGCCGGGGGCAAAACCGTCGATGTTGGCGAACTGGTCCTCCATCCTTCCGGCAAACTCATCGGCAAGATTGGCCAGTTAGAGATTTCCGGCAAGTGGACTAAGTCTGGCAGTCGGGTCTTCTTCTCGAGTTCCGACCATGTGTCGGATATGTTGCCGCGCGAATACAGAGTTGACGGCGGGGCCCTGATCGCCCAGTACGAAGGAGTCGACTTAAGCAGCTGGCGGTTCGTTAAGAAGGATTCGCAAGCGGTTGCGAATCGCATCGATTAACTCGGCATGCCGATCCATACTGAACTGCTTTTCGGGAGCCTCGCGGAGTTCGGCCGGGATCTGCATGGGCGGCGAAGTTGCATAGCTGGCGTCTTCCCATGAGTACCGCGGAATGATGTGGGCATGAAGGAATGGATCCAGGTTGCCGTAGATCGAGTAGTTGATCCGCAGGCAGCCGGTGACACCCAAAACTGCATCTCCGAGGATCGCCATGTCGTCGAGGAATTGGCGTCGGTTTTCACCCTCAAGGTCGTTCAGCTTTTCAACCTTAGGGTAGGCCAGGAGCAAGCAGTATCCAGGCAGGAACTGTGAATCCGCCAACACTGCGTACCCGCTCGCCATCTTTCTGATCAAGGCGGGATTCTCCCCGCGTTCCAGTTCAGCTAAGCGATCTTCTGGGCTCACAGCGTCAGGTTACTCTCAATAATCTGTATAGGCGAAGAATTTTTGTTAGATCAAATCCCTTCAACGTTGGGTCGCTGCCTAAATAGCTTCACATCTTTGAGCCACGCAACGACGATGTAGCTGATGATGACAAGAAGAAACCAGGAGGAGATCTTGGACTGGTGGACCATGGTCCAAGCAAACTTCTGGTCCGGATACTGCCAAGCGCCAAGGGCGGTGCAGATGTTCTCGGCAACCCAAATAAAGAGGCCGATGAGGATAAAGGACAGACTGAGCGGCATCCAATATCGGCGCTCGTTGACCGTAAAGGAACACCGGGTCTGGGTGTAGAGGATGAGAACGAATGCCATCAACCACCATCTCAGGTCGGCGAAGTAGTGATGGGTGAAAAAGTTGAGGTAGATGGCCGTGGCTAGGCTGATCGCGAGCCATCCGGGAGGGAGGGGGCGCATGGATAGGTCGAATCGCCGCCAAGCTTGCGTGATGTAGCTGGCAACAGCGGCATACATAAAACCGGAGTAGAGCGGGACGCCGCCAATCTTGAGGTAGCCAGCATCGGGATAAGCCCAGGATCCCTGTTGGACCTTGTAAATCTCCAGTACAAGGCCGATCAGGTGAAACAGGGAAATGACCTTAACCTCATCCCAAGTCTCCAACTTGCTCTTGACCATGATGACTTGCACGGCGAGGCATAGCAAGAGGATGAAATCATAGCGGGGCAAGCCGCGGATCTCGACGACTCTGGTGAAGGCTAGTATCAGGAACACACTAACGCCGAAGATCGAGCTGAGCGCTTGTAGCCACGTGAACTTAACCAAATCCCGCCAAATCGTCAAAATACTGGACCACGGGATGACGAGCTGGCCGGGAAGCATGTCCCATGTAACCGAAACAAAGCAGGCCTCGTTCCGAGCAATTTCCGGAAATCTTCAAAAAAAGTTGGCGGCCTCCGGGGTCATTTGAACCTAAATCAGCAAAACCTAAAGTCGATTGCAAGGTTTGCACCCTAATGCCCGCATTAATGCCTGCCAACAACACATGGTGGGATGAACCGTGGAATTTACGCCACAAGTATAGGAATGATCGGTCTGCAACGCGGGCTCGACGTGACAGCAAACAATCTTGCCAACGCGTCGACCGTGGGTTTCAAGCGGGACGGGCTCGTTTTCCAGGACACGCTCGAGCGAAAGATGTTCGCCAACGGCGGCCTAGGTGAAGAGGTCGGATCCCTTGGATCGGGCGCAAACGCCGTCGACCAGTACACAGTTCAGCAAGCCGGCGCGATAACCACGACCGGCAATCCGTTCGACATGGCTATTGCCAGCCACGAAGGAATGTTTGGCGTCCGAGTTGGCGACAAGACCCTTTACACTCGGGATGGCGCTTTTGCCATCGACGACCAGCGTCGGCTGGTGACCAAATCTGGATATCCAGTATTGGATACGGAGGAGAACGAGATTGTGATCCCCGCTGGCCAGATGGAAGTGCAAACTGGAGGCCGCATCCTTGTCGGTGGCAACTTCATCGCCCAGGTCGGCGTGTTCAAACCCGCCGGCAATGCCGAATTCTTAAAGGCAGGGGAAAACCTCTATCAAGTTACCGGTAATGCCGAGCCAGTGGCGAATGCCCAGGTCACGCCCGGTTCGCTTGAATCCTCAAACGTCAACGCGGTCGAATCCATGCTGGACATGGTGAAGATCGGCCGCCTCTTCGAACTCTCGCAGAAGTCCATCCAAAGTCAGGATGAGCTGCTGCAACGACTTATTAGCAGCCTGAACGAGTAATAGCAGCCGGCCTTGATTCCGAAGGAACGGAATTAAGAGGCAAACGCGAAGTGAAGGATCGATCTTCGCGGAATCGCTCAGGGATGGCAACGACCGGCAAAAAGGCCGCGTCCGCATCTTGGCATTTTTGTGCCAGGACAACGACTCGCGCTCGATGCCAAGAGATGAACAAATCTTATGATGCGATCTTTGAATACCGCGGGCACCGGAATGGTGGCTCAACAATACAATTTGGATGTCATCGCCAACAACCTGGCGAACATCAACACCACCTCTTTCAAGCAGCAGCGCGCAGAGTTCCAGGATCTGATGTATCAGACCTTCCGGGCTTCTGGCGTTTCCACGGGTGACACGTCTGTGAATCCGAATGCCCTTCAAG
>JAFAFM010000058.1 GCA_023423495.1 Armatimonadota bacterium | reverse complement strand
CTCCTGAACATTGATCTGGACGCTTGCCAACCGCTTTTCGAGCAACTGCCTGAATTCTGGTGATGGCTGCACATGCTGAGTCAGCTCGATCGGAGAAGCCGAGTCCTCAGTCAGCACCTCGATACTTACCTCATAACTTCCTGGGTGGCTATCGATCAATTCCTTGAGTTGGACAAGCTGCGTGGGGGTTGCCCGCTTGATGGTTATCCTGACGAACCCCTGGGCGTTCGAAACCCGAGGTCCGTCAAATGCCATTGTCTGCTGAACCGGCTTAACATCTTCGATTCGAATCTCAACGGATTTCTCGCCTCGCATTTCCCGGTGCATCACAAACCCCGAAATCTGCACCACCGTGTCCTTCACCAAGGAATCCTTCAGCTTCGCGTAAGTGGCCGGGAACGCAATCAGGCCGGCTTGCCCGCTGAAGTCTTCCAGAATGAGCGTTGCCATTTTCTCGCCCTTCGACTTGGTAACAATCGTTCGGAGACCGGCAATGACGCCCGCCAGTTTCACGAAGGTATTGTCTTCGAGCTCATAGATTGCTTCGCAGGTGTGCGTCGCGGAGTTTCTTAGCGTAGACTCATGACCGCGAAGTGGGTGGTCCGACACGTAGATTCCAAGCACTTCCTTCTCCATGGAGAGCCGATCAGCCCGAGATTCAGGGTTCGCCTCCGGTAGTACGGGATAAGAAATAGAAGACTGTCCAGATTCCGCCCCCTCAAACAAGGAATCTTGACCGGCAAGCCTGTTTCGGTTGGCATTTTCCGCGAACATCAGTGCTGCCTCGGCAACATTCAGGAGTTTTGTCCGGTTTGTGTCAATCTCGTCGAGCGCACCGGCTTTGATTAGGGCTTCCAGTGCGGTCTTGTTCAGTCCCGCTGGTTTTAAGCGGTCAGCGAACTCGAATAAGTGCCGGTACGGGCCGTTTTCCTCCCTCTCGGCAATGATCGCGGCCACGATGCCTTCTCCTACTCCCTTGATCGCCGCCAGCCCAAAGCGAATGGCCGTCCCGTCCTCAATCTGGAAGTCCACGCCTGACCGGTTAACATCCGGTGGAAGCACGGCGATCTTCTTCCGTCGACACTCTTCGATGAAGGCGATCACCCGATCTTCCTTTGAGCGGTAAACCGCCAGCAGCGCGGCCATGTATTCCACCGGGTAGTTGGCCTTTAGGTAGGCGGTCTGATAGGCCAGGATGGAGTAGCAAACGGCGTGGGCCTTGTTGAAGGCATATCCCGCGAAGGGCAAGAGCATCTCCCAAATCTTTTGGGCTGTTTCGGACGAGATTCCATGCTCGGCCGTGCCGGACAGAAACTCCGTCTTCATCTCGGCCATTGCCTTTGCATCCTTCTTTCCCATGGCCCGCCGGAGAATGTCCGCTTTACCGAGGGTGAAACCGGCAATCGCTTGAACCAGCTTAAGCACCTGGTCTTGATAGACGATGATCCCGTACGTTTCCTCGAGGATTGGACGCATGGCTTCAGCCAAATACTCTGGTTCAATCCGGCCGAACTTCGTATCAATAAAGCGTGGAATGTGCTCCATCGGCCCCGGTCGGTAAAGGGCTACCATCGCCGCAAGCTCTCGGATACTGTTCGGCTTGAGTTGCGTCACCCACCGCGTCATGCCGCCACCTTCCAATTGGAAAACACCGGTTGTTTCCCCCCGGGCAAGCATCTCGTAGGTTGCTTCGTCGTCCTGCGGAAACTTCAAAACGTCCAGCTCGATCCCGTGGGTATTCCGAACATTTTCGATGGCTCGTGCGAGGACCGTCAGGTTAGATAGCCCAAGGAAGTCCATCTTAAGCAGGCCAATCTTCTCTAGGATGCCCATCTCGAAAGCCGTTACGGGTTGGCCGTCGTTGCCGCGGAACAAGGGAACGTAATCCACCAACGGATCACGGGAGATAACAACCCCAGCTGCATGTACACCGGCATGACGCGAAATTCCTTCGATGGATTTGGCGGTCTCGATTAGGTCACGATTTCGGACATCCGCCTCGACCATGGAACGAAACTCGGCGATTTCCTTGATCGCCTTGTCAATGGTCCAGCCCGGCAGCGTAGGGATGGCTTTACATAACCTGTCCGTCTCTTGAGGTGCATAACCCAGGACGCGACCAGCGTCCTTGATCGCGGCTTTAGCTCCCAGAGTTCCAAAGGTAATGATTTGTGCAACGTGATCTTGGCCAAACCGCTCATTCACGTACTGGATAACTTCATCGCGGCGCGCGTCTTCGAAGTCCATGTCGATATCCGGCATGGAAATGCGTTCTGGATTCAAAAACCGTTCGAACGTAAGGTCGTATTCCACTGGGTCGACATCCGTGATCCCAACACAATAAGAAACCAACGACCCCGCGGCGGACCCTCGCACGCCGTAATAGATGCCCCGATCCCGCGTCGCTTGGGCAAATTCCTTGACGAGAAGGAAGTAGTCGCCAAATCCGGTCTTTTCGATGACATCCAACTCGTAATTCAACCGATCCAGGCAAGCTTCCGGATTCTTCACTCGATTCTTGAGTCCCTCTTCGGCAAGCTGGCGAAGGTATTGGAAGTTGTCCATACCATCCGGAACGTCTGGCTGAGGCATAGGCGCCTGCTGCTTGTCCAATTCGACATTGCACAGATCGGCGACCATCATCGTGTTCTCCAGTGCTTCCGGCACGTCGGAGAACAACGCTTCCATCTCTTCCGACGACTTCAAATAGAACTCGTCGGTCTGGAACTTCATGCGGTTCTGGTTCGCGACCAGTTCGCCCATCTGGATGCACAGGAGTACGTCGTGCGGCCGAGCATCGGTTTTGCAGAGATAGTGGGCGTCGTTAGTGGCGATCAGCGGTAGCTTCAGTTCGCGGGAGATCCGGATCAACTCGGGCCGAATCTGAGCCTGTTCGGGCAACCGGTGATCTTGGAGTTCGATAAAGTAGTTACCCTCACCAAACATCTCCGAGTACATACCGGCGATATATTGCGCCCGATCGTAATTCCCCTTAAGAAGTTCTTGGCAAACTTCGGAACCCAAGCAGGCGCTGGTGCCTATCAAACCGGCGGAATGCTGGCGGAGGAGATCGTGATCGATTCTGGGTCGGTAGTAGTAGCCTTGGAGCGCCGCTACACTCGATAGCTTGCAGAGGTTCCGATATCCCTCCAAATTGCGAGCGTGCAGCAGCAAATGAAAGCTGTCTTTTTCTTCCCCTCTGCCCTTTTTGCTCAAACCGCCCGGAGCAACGTACGCTTCAACACCAAGGATCGGCTTTATGCCCTTCTTGCGACACTCGAAGTAGAACTCCATGACTCCGAACATCACGCCATGATCGGAAATTGCAAGCGCTTCCATGCCCATCTCTTTGGCCGTCGCCACCAATTGGGGGATGCGGTTGGCGCCATCGAGCAGCGAGTACTCCGTGTGGTTATGCAGGTGACAGAACGGTCGGGCCATGGGCTTTGCTGTGAACCAGCACTTTATTGTGACGTTCCGGAACGCCCTTCTGCCGCACAAATACCAAATGAGCGGCCATCCTGACATGGAAGCTAAAGTACAGTGAAATGATGAACGCCAAACACTTCCTTTGTGCACTTTTGACGATCGTAGCCGTTGTCGGATGCGGCGGCTCGGTATCCAGCAGGGGAGTTGCCCAGATGAGGGCGATCAGTGCGATCACGAACCCACCCGCCATCGATGTTTTTACCGATTTTAACCTGGTTGGGTTCGACATGGAAAACGGCGAAATCTCGGGATACAGCAACCAGCAGGCAACCCTCTTGGCTGTCGGAATCAGAGAGACTGGTCAAACCAACACCCTTGTTTCGGGCAACGTGAATCCTGCTCCTGGACAGAAAATCACTCTAGTACCGCACCAGACCAGCGCAAACACCTACGCCATCATCGCGCTCGACGATACAACGGATGCCCCATCAGCGAACATGTTTAAGGTGAGGGTCGTGCACGTTGACCGCTTCACGGGTCCGGTGGACCTTTACTACGTTGACCCTGGCGCGGACCTCAGCCAGGAGACTCCGGTGGTCACTGACCTAACCTTTCAAAACAATACGGATTATTTTGAGCTTCCGGGCGGTCTTCAGAAAGAGTTTGTACTCACAGAAGCTGGCACGACGAACGTTGTAGGAAACTCCATCGTCTTCACGTCCCCCGTTGGCGGGGTCAGAACATTGGTCTTGCTCGACAACGGAACTCCCGCATTGAACATCTATCAGGATTGATATAGGAGGAAATGTTCACCCAGGTCGGTAGCGCAGGTTAAGGCTTTTCTGTATAATCTCACCGAACGACGCACCCTTGCGTCAGCACAGCTTAAACAGACCGGGTGAAGATTTAATGAAAAGATCCCTCTTACTGACCGCTCTTGCCTCGACGCTTATGCTCGTGGCGGGCGGATGCAATGGTGGTTCTGGAACCACCACCCCTGGATCCACTTCCGGAACCAGTGGCAACACGGGATCGGGCGGTAGTCGGCCCGATCCAACCGCCGAGGGCAACACCGCCACTGGCGATACGATCAAGGTTGGCTTGGTTGCCAGCTTGAACGGTGACCTCAAACCATGGGGCGCGGACTGCGAGCAAGGCGCCAAGCTTGCCGTGGAAGAATTCAACGCGGCGGGTGGCGTCGACGGTAAGAAAGTCGAGTTGTTGATTCAGGACAGTCAATCCAAGCCTGAAACCGGTAAGACCGCCGCCGAAAAGCTCATCGCGGACGGCGCGATTGCGCTGATTGGTGAGGTTGCAAGCGGCATCACTGCTCAGATGGCCCAGACGGCTTTCGAGAAAGGCGTTCCCTGCGTCGCTGTTGGCGCAACCCGAACAGACTTAACGGACATCGGCTCCAATGTTTTCCGAGTTTGCTATGTTGACGACTTCCAAGGTCCCGTCATGGCGAAGTTCGCTTATGAAGAGCTAGGAATGCGTAATGTCGCTATCCTCACGGATGTTAAGCAGCCCTACTCGGTTGGCCTCAGCGACAGCTTCCGCCAATATTTCGAGAAGTTGGGTGGCAAAGTTGCCGACGAGCAAAAGTACGAGTCGCAGCAAACCCAGTTCAGCAGCCAGCTCACGGCGATCAAGGAAAAGAACCCCGACGGCCTCTTCCTCAGCGGCTACTTCAACGAAGTTGGCCCTATTATTCGCCAAGCCAATGAGATGGGCCTCAAGGGTCCATACCTGGGTGGAGATGGTTGGGATAGCCGAGAGA
>JAFAFM010000311.1 GCA_023423495.1 Armatimonadota bacterium | reverse complement strand
CCTCTATTCTGAGAGTCAGGGTGGAGCTGTCTCCCGGCAAGACCAAAGGAATGGCGGTGGACGCTCGATCCGACCAAGGCCGGCTCAGGGCGAACCTCCTCTAAGGTTTAACTGGTCCACGCCAATTTTGCTTTCGCCCCACAACTCGACAACGGTATACGTTGGTGCCAATCGGCTTTTCAAGAGCGTCAATCGTGGCGCCACTTGGAAGGCGATCAGTCCCGACTTGACCACCAACAATCCGGAGAAGAACCGAGCAGGTCGAAATTCGGTTACGCCTGAGGACACGGGAGCCGAGCGGCACTGTACGATCATCACGATCAGTGAGTCGCCCAACCGGCCTGGCCTTATTTGGGTTGGAACGGATGACGGCCTGATCTGGGTCAGCAAGGACGATGGCGTCAACTGGGATAACGTGACTGCAAACGTTCCCGGCTTGCCCGCCAACACTTGGTGCAGCCGCGTCGCGGCTTCCAAATTTGTCGAGGGTCGCTGCTATGCCACATTCGATGGACATCGCAATAACGACTTCAAGCCTTACGTTTACGTGACAGAAGACTTCGGCAAGACGTGGACCCCGCTCCACAACGATTTGCCGGAGTTCGATTCCACCTATGTCATCAAGGAAGGACTGGTCAATCCAGATTTGCTCGTGCTAGGTTCGGAGATGTCGCTGAGATTTTCTCTAGACCGAGGCAAGACATGGGCGAGATTTACCAACGACTTCCCGACGGTTGCCGTTCACGATGTCCAAATCCATCCTCGCGATCAGGACTTGGTTATCGCCACACACGGCCGCGGCCTCTGGACACTTGATATATCCGCACTTGAGCAATTGAACGCTGAGAATCTTGCGAAAGATGTCTTTGTTACACGACCACAACCCGTATACAACATGGGCCGCATGGCGGGAACGCCTTGGGATGGAGATGCAATTTTCCTCTCGACGAATACCCAGCCGGGCACGACCATCTACTACTGGCTCAAGACCAAGGCGACAGGCGACGTCAAGGTTTCCATCCAGGATGCCGGCGGAACGCAGATCACTGAACTGACCGGAACCGGTCAGGAGGGTCTGAATGCCGTGCGATGGAATGCGAGGGTGCGAGGTCAAGTCGCTGCCCCCGGTGACTACCGAGTAGTCGTCACGGTCGGCGGCAAGGAATACCCGACGAGCGTTAAGGTCGACAAGGCAGACGGCACTTAGTCTCTCCAAAGCATCAGTAAAAAATGGACCGGCATCGCCGGTCCATTTAATTTGCGTGAGTCATCATGTACGTCTGTGGATCGTGATGCCTTTGTCCGTGCCGCGCAGACCCTGGGCCTCGAGTTAAGCGCACAACAACTCGACCAGTTCGAATTCTTCGAGGATGCCCTCTATCGTGCCAACGAAATCATGAACTTAACGCGGGTCCCGAAGGAGGAAGCGTGGCAGCGTCACTTTCTGGACAGTTTGTTGTTCCAGGAGGTGATTCCCACCGGTAGTTCTGTGTTGGATGTGGGCACGGGACCCGGATTTCCCGCATGGCCGCTTGCCTGTGCGCGCCCCGATCTTCAAGTCAATGCGGCAGATTCCAGCGGCAAGATGATCGGTTTCTTGATCAAGCAGCCTTTGCCAAATCTGCTTCCTATTCAAGTCCGTTTGGAGGACTGGGATCAGCGGGAGGCGTTCGATGTCATTACGGGTCGAGCGGTGGCCCCTTTGCCAATCCAATTGGAACTCAGCTCACCCTTTGCCAAAGTTGGGGGGCTTGTGCTTCCTATGAGGACCGTTGCCGAGGTGGAAGCCATTCGTGCGCTGGATGCAAGCCAGCTTGGCCTCAAGCTACGGGAGGTTCAACGCAGAGCCATCCCAGGAACGGAAGTGGTGCGACTGATTCCCATCTTTGAGAAGGTACGTTCAACCCCCAAGCAGTATCCACGGACGTGGGCCGAGATCAAACGAAAACCTATCGGTTAAGCAATTTCTGCAGTCCGGTTGCCAACCGGTGGTTTGGATCGAGCTTGAGGGCAATTTTCAGTGCTTCCTTGGCTTCTTTTTCCCGATTCAACTGCACCAAAGCGGAAGCCTTCCCAAAGTAGTAGTTAGGATTGTCCCCGTGCGACTCCACTGCGGTGCTGGCTTCGGCCAACGCCTGCTCGTAGTTGCCGGAGTCGAATAGCACTCGGGAGAGTTGGTAATGGGCCTCGGCGCTCGTCATGTGGATGGCCTCTTCGTTGCTGGGCGGAATATTCAGGATGCATTGGCGCAGCATCTGCTCGGCCTTTTCGAGGTTGCCTATTCCACGGTAAATCATGCCAAGCGCTAAATATGGAGCGAACTTGCTTGGTTCGTAATCGACCAAGGCTTGGAATTGAGCCGCAGACTTCACCAATGCCTGCTTGTCCTCTTCTGTCAACTCTTCTTCCCGAGTGAGTTTCTCCAGAGGCTCGCGGCTAAGTCGCTCAGCTTCGGCGAGAACCTGTGCATATTCTCCGCCATGACCGATAACTGGCTTGTCTTCCGCCGAGCCGCCATTGCAGCCGACGGCTGCACAGACAGCTCCCACCAATATCCACTTTGCAATTCTCATGCTAATTCGCCACGATGTTAACAAGCTTGCCTGGAATCACGATCACTTTGCGGATGGTCAGCCCCTCTAACATGGCTTGAACTTTGGCGCTGGATTTGGCGAGCGCCTCAAGTTCTTCATTGCTTGCTTTGGCAGACGCCTGCACGGTGTCACGAAGCTTCCCGTTCACTTGCACCGCGATCGTGACTGACTCATCTTCCGCCAGCGCCTCCTGGTACTTCGGCCATTCCGCCTCGTACGTGAAGCCGCTCTTGCCGATCGACTCCCAGAGTTCGTCGGCGCTGTGCGGAGCCGCGGGAGCGAGCAGGAGAACAATCGTCTCGACTGCTTCGGAGATGGAAAGCGCCAGCGATCGATCCGACTCCGGGTCCACCCCATTGAGTGCATCTCCCATAGCATTGAGGTACTTCATCAACCACGAAATGTAGGTGTTGAAGCCGAAGTCATCGATGTCCTTTGTGACGTCCCGAATGGCTTTGTGAGTCGCCCGGCGTACGCTTTTGGCGGCATCGCTCAAAGGTTCAAAGACGAGCAGGTCTCTCCAGTCGGGGGAAAAGCGGGATTTGTGCTCATCTACAAACCTGAAGATTCGAGACAAGAACTTGGCAGCGGAGGAAACGCCCGCGCTGTCCCACTCCACGTCGGCGTTAAATGGCGCGACAAATAGCAGGTACACCCGGAGGGCGTCGGCTCCATATTGGGCTACCATCTCATCCGGGGTGACGACGTTGCCCTTGGACTTACTCATCCTCGCCCAGCGCCATATCACCTGATCCTCGGGCAAGTTTTTGGCTTCGTCGAACGAAACAAGAATGCCATCTTCGCCCATTGCCAAGGTCTCGCCTTCGCGCGGCTTTCGGTACGGGGTGTGGCCCAACACCTGACCCTGATTCTCCAGTCTGGCGAAGGGTTCTTTGACGCTCACCAACCCTTCGTCGTAAAGCACCTTGGTCCAAAAGCGGGCGTACAGGAGGTGCATCACGGCATGCTCAGCGCCGCCCACATAGCAGTCCACGGGCATCCAATAGTCGGCTTTGGCTGGATCCCAAGCCTTGGCTGGATTGTGAGGGTCGCAAAAGCGCAGGAAATACCAACTAGAGCAAGCGAAGCCACCCATGGTGTCAGTTTCACGACGCCCCAGCCGACCGTCCAAGTCAGTTGTGTTCACAAACTCCGGAATGTGAGCAAGTGGGGAAGAGCCGTCGCCGGCAGGCTCATAGTTCTCCACGTCGGGCAACTCCACGGGAAGAGCATCCAAGGGGACCAGTTGCTCCTCACCATCCTTGGAATGAATGATGGGAATGGGGCAGCCCCAATACCGCTGCCTGGAAATCAGCCAGTCGCGGAGCTTGTACTGGGTTTTTCTCCGACCGATGTCCAGCGCTTCCATCCACCGACCCAGGGATGCCGTGCCCTCCTCGTTGGACATGCCATTGTATTCGCCGGAGTTGATCATCACCGAATCTTTCGATACGAAGGGCGGCGTGTACGCTGTTGGCTCTCGCAGGTATGCGGCGAGCGCCGATTCGTACTGAAATTCGCCGTCCTGATGGAATGACCGAAGGTAGTTTTCGTCCGGCTTGATAACCGGGATCACATCGAGGCCAAACATCAACGCAAACTCGAAGTCACGTTCATCGTGGCCGGGAACGGCCATGATTGCGCCCGTCCCGTACCCAGCTAGCACGTAATCGGCAATCCAAATCGGGACGGGTTTGCGGTTCGCCGGATTGATAGCATAGGCGCCGGTGAAGACGCCCGTTTTCTCCCGATCTTCTGCCGTCCGCTCGGTATCCGTCTTGGCTTTGGCCCTTTCCCGATAGGCATCGATGTCCTTTTGGAAGTCAGGATCGACGCCCGCCCGGATCTTGTCGACAATCTCGTGTTCAGGTGATAGGACGCAGAAGGTCATGCCGAAAACCGTGTCCACACGGGTCGTGAAGACTTCGAATGTCAGCTTCCTGTCTTTGGGATTGAACTCAAGTCCCGCTTTGACGGACGCTGCTTCAAACGCATGGCTCACCGATTCGCTCTCAATTGGCTTATCCGCCTTGAATGCGGCATCCTCAGTTTTGCCCAAGTGGTGCAGTCCTTTTTCAACTTGGGCGGGATCTGCTTCCGGCTTGAATCCCGCTGCCAGAATTTCAGCCTTCAGAGCCTCCAGCTCATCGGACATGGTTTTGGGTTCTTGGATAGAGGACGGCCCTCGACCCCAGTGTCGGTTGTATTCGTCTTGGGACATGAACCGGACTTCCATTCGGAACTGCACACCCTCTGACTTGCCAATCCAGTTGCGCTGTTGGGCCTTGATTCCCTCGGGCCAGTCCAACTCGTCCAGGTCGTTCAAGAGACGCTCAGCATAATCCGTGATCTTGAAAAACCACTGAGGGATCAGTTTCTTCTCCACCAGTGCACCGGACCGCTCGGCCCGGCCGCCGATGACTTCTTCATCCGCGAGTACGGTTTTGTCTACGGGATCCCAGTTCACGGCCGCCATCTTCCGGTAAGCCAGACCTCGCTTGTAGAGCAGCTCGAAAATCCATTGCGTCCACTTGTAGTAGTTCGGGTCGCTGGAGGCAAACGATCGCGACCAGTCATAGCTGATTCCGACCAAATCCATCTGCCGCCGATAGTTGTCCGCGTACTTGCGAATCATGGGTGCGGGATGTGTCTTTTGCTTGATTGCCTCGTTTTCCGCCGGCAAGCCGAAGGCGTCGAAACCCATCGGATGCAGCACGTTATAGCCCTGCATATATTTCATCCGGCAGAGAACGTCGGTGGGGACGTAATTCCGGCAGTGCCCGACGCTAAGGCCCGCCCCGGAGGGGTAGGGGAAGAAATCAGCACCATAGAATTTAGGTCGGCCGGATTCTTCGCGGGTCTTATACAGGTCTGTTTCCTTCCACCGCTTCTGCCATTTGGCATCAAAGGTGGAGGGCTCATATCGATCGGGCATAGGTTGTTATTTTAGCTGGTGCCCGGACTCTGGCCAGGGTCTCCAATGCAACCAGCCAGCGGTATGGCTCGTTTCTTGTTTCAGACGGCTAAACTACTGACTATGCCTTGCATCGACCAAAGTGACGGAACGGCACTTGAGATTCTTCGGGATCTCGAGACGTTCATCGATGCCGCGGTCGCGAAGAACGGTGGAGACACCAAGGCGATCAAGCCGGATCACCGAATCAAGTTCCATTGGCCGCCACACCCGATTAGCTACGAATATCATGTGCTAGCCACCGACTGGACAGGTCAAGCACAATTTGAGGCGCACGGCGAAACCTTTGATGTGCGAGTTGCCACCACGCCCTATGGAGTTTTTGGCCGCTGCGACGCGATCTGGCACGAGGACAAGGGCAAGAACCTGGAGGAAATGCTTCGCAATCTGGCGAAGAGTTCTGAGCCGCTTTTCACTCGGCAATTGCTTATTAATGAAACTCGGGGGCTCGCCGGTCGGTATACAGGGCATATCCGGGATCTCTCACCCACCGATCTCGTGAAACTCCTTTACTGCCGAGACCGCGATTTGGCAAACGAGGCTCATACGGTTATCGACACCCACGCTAGTCAACGAGTGTTTACTCCTGCTTTGGTAGCCATCCTTAAGGATCGCAAGCATCCTTATCGACGTTCTGCTCAGTGGTGCGTGCTGGATCTGTTCGAAGATCTGCCCAGTTTCTGCCGAAACGAGGATGAAGAAGAAGCCGCAATCACGGCAATCCGCGATTTGATCTGGGATGCCGAGGATGATTACGCCCGGACGATTTACAAAGCTGGCGTCGTTTTAGGTGGCCACATTCCGCACAAGCACGGCGGGCCGATTTTGCTGGAATGCTTGTCGGCGCCGAGTAAGTTTGGGCGACGAAGCGCGATCCATGGGCTGTTCCACGTGGTGGAGTGGCTGCCGAACCTCCGAGGGGGAGTGGTTCTTGCGTTGAGAGAAGTCGCCGAGGAAGATCCCGATCCGCTGCTCCGGGAATTTGCATCGCAGATGTCCAAGGACATCGAAGCAGCCGGCTTAGATCATCACATGGAACCCATCTTTCCGGAAGAAGCCTAACTACTTCCCGATACAGAAGTCGCGGAAAATGCGGGCGATTATGTCCGAGTCTGCAGTCTCGCCGGTGATCCTACCGATGGATTCCAGAGCCGCGCGAATTCCAGTTGCTGCTAGGTCAGGCGGACGCCCAAACTGTAAAGCCTCGATGGCAAGCTGCAGTTCTTCGTTGGCCGAAAAAAGGTCGCTTTCGTGCCGAGTTTGGATCGCAAACCCAAGTGGCATCTCGAAGAACATGGCTGTATGCCGATAGAGTTCGTCGAGGCCCTGACCAGTTAGGCAAGATATGGCCAAGGAATCCTCGGGCGGTTCTGCCAAGTCCGCCTTGTTAGCAATCCGGATCATCGGACGCTCAAATCCGTAGTCGTCCGAAATCAGGGTTTGTGTGGAATCCAGGACCAGCCATATAAGATCCGCATTCGCCGCAAGCGCCCGCGCACGCTGAATTCCTATCTGCTCGACCGCATCGCCGGTATCTCGGAGCCCCGCGGTATCGGTGAGGACAACCGGAAAGCCAAGAAGTTCCGCCCGCTCCTCGACGTAGTCGCGGGTGGTACCGGGAATCTCCGTCACGATCGATCGCTCGCGCCCCAGTACCCGGTTCATGAGAGAGCTTTTGCCGGCATTGGGCGGACCGACGATCGCAATTCGCAGCCCGTTTCGGGTTATCCGGCCAACGTCGGCCGTCGACAGCAATTCCTGGATGTCTTTGCTGACTCGCTTCAAGCGATGGACTTGAGATTCGGGTTCAACGTCTCCAAGCTCCTCGCTGAAGTCTACACTTGCTTCAATCGCCGCCAGAACTCCTACAAGTTCGTCTGAAATCTCGGCCAACTTGTTATGCAAAGCGCCGTCGCGCATCGAGTTGGCCAACCGGAGCTGGGCGGACGTCTCCGCTTCGATGGTGTCCCTGACGGCCTCGGCCTCGGTCAAATCGATGCGCCCATTCATGAAGGCCCGTTGAGTGAACTCCCCGGGCTCAGCCTTTCTCGCGCCCAGGTGCAGAACGGCTCCCATCATTGCGTCCACGCTCGCACGTGAACCATGCAGCGAAAGCTCAGCCGCCTCTTCGCCGGTAAAGCTTTTATCTTGGGGAAAGTAGATCAAGTAGCCGTCATCGCCCGTGGCGAACCTAGCGTAATGGGCGTATCGAGGCTCCCTGGGATACCCATGGGATGCTAAGTTGCTGGCTATATCCCATGCTTTTGGTCCACTCAAGCGAATGATCGCGACAGGAGAGGGGCCGGCTCCGGTGATCGGAGCCGCAATTGTATCCGTGTG
>JAFAFM010000090.1 GCA_023423495.1 Armatimonadota bacterium | reverse complement strand
GAGTTCAGAGTGTGCGTCGATTCCGCGCCGATCATGGAAAGAGATTTCGCAAACCTCGCGGGCCTCGGGTGGTTCGGCAAAAACACGATGCTCATCAACTCCCAGCGAGGAAGCTGGTTCTTTATCGGATTGCTCCTTACGTCGGTTGAACTCGAGGCAGATTCATCGGCGATCGGCGGGTGCGGAACGTGCCGAGCTTGTGTGGATGCCTGTCCTACGGGAGCGATTGTCAAAGAAGATGGCAGGTGGCAGGTCGATGCGCGGCGTTGCATCAGTTACCTCACCATCGAACACGCCGGACCCATTCCTTCGGAGCTGCGGGAGCAAATGGGGGAATGGACGTTTGGCTGCGACGTCTGCCAGGAGGTTTGTCCATTCAACCAACCACGCAACAGCCAGCCGTTGCGGGCGACGATTACGAGAGAACCAGATTTTCTGGCCAAGCGGCAACTGCCGTCACTCAGAGAGCTTCCGCAATGGAGGACCGAAGAATGGGATATCCAGACTCGGGGCAGCGCAATAAGACGCGCTGGTTTAGAGGGAATTCGCCGAAATGCAACCATCAATCTACAAAATGCTCAACGGGCCATAAAACCCGGCAAATGAACAGCCGTACGCTTGGTCGCGTCCGGAATATTGAGTCCAGGCCCTCAATCCATGGCACTTTTGTCGAAGTAAGGGCATAATGGAGCTTGAGAACAAGGAGGAACAGCAATGAGCACTGAAAAAGAAGAAGCTAATGTCGTTTTGTATTTGCTTGCCGGAGTCGGCCTAGGCGCAATCATCGGCGCAGCCGCAGGACTGCTTTTCGCCCCGAAAGCGGGTACGGAAACTCGAGAAGAGTTGGCGAGCAAGTTCAAAGAACTGAAGGGCAAGACCGAAGAATGGGTCGCAGAGCAGAAGGCTAAAAGATCTTCAACTCAATCGGTTGAAGAATTGGGCGTCTAATCCCGAACGCCTCGAACATGGGCTGGAGAATAACACTGTGGGTCACCCTCGTGCTGGTGACACTGGTTTTTCTTTACCTTGTTCGGGGCATCCTACTTCCTTTTATCATCAGTTTCATAATCGCGGCTCTGCTTGAGCCGAGCGTCCGCAAGTTGCGCCTTCGGGGTTACTCGCGAGGGCTCGCCGTCTCCCTCGTCTTCATCACCTTTTTCCTCCTGATCACCGTAATTGGCGTGATAACCGGACCCTCGGTGGCCCGCCAGGTGACCGCCGCATCCGATGCATTTGAGAATTTCACCACCAGCCTAACGGCGGAAAGCGACGCCGAGAACTATTTCGTTCGGTGGAATCCGGTAAACCAGGCCCAAGCATATAGCCAGCAAGATCAAATAGATCTTCTTCTTGCCCAAGCAAAGCCGTATTTGGACCGTTTCGGGCTACCTAGTACTCGGCGAGAAATCACCGAGCAGTTCATCGAACCACGTCGTGAGCAGATCGCAGCGTCCGCAAGAAAGGCTTTTGGGTCCTTCTTTGGCATCTTAACGACCTTCGCTTCGGGCTTATTTTCACTGCTTTTGGTGCCTCTGATCGTTTTCATGATGCTCCTGGAGATGGAAGACCTTCGGCGTCGTGGCCCTAGGTGGATCCCTCCTTCCATTCGGGCGAGCACAATCGCCGTAATGAGTGATATTGGGCAGGTCTTTCTTCGCTATCTTCGCGGAGTCGCAATGGTGTACTTGCTCTATGCCGGACTCGCGGCGTTGATTCTGTGGTTCTTCAACGTTCCCTATGCCTTCTTACTGGCGTTCCTTTTCGCCGGGTTCTATCTGATTCCCTACATCGGTGGGTTTATTAGCTACGCCATCACCTTCCTCATTCTCGGCCTTAGCGGAATCAACGGAAATTTCGCGTTCTCGATGGGATCGCCATGGGCATACGCCATATTGGTGGTCGCAGTCTATGCCGTGATCGGTTTGATATTCGATCAAGCGGTTTATCCGCAGGTCGTAGGAGGTTCTGTTGGATTGAGCGGTGTTATCAACATCTTCGTTATCCTTTCTGGTGCGGCATTGTTTGGGCTTCCAGGCATGATCCTGGCGTTTCCCCTGGCGGGTTCGATCAAGGTCATTCTCGACCGCCTCATCAAAGTAACGTCGGTGCAGGGAGATATGCTTTCGCTCCCAGCCGTGCCTTTAAGGCATCGCAACTCGCTCTAGCTCGGTGTCGCCGAGTCGAGCGGCCAAGTCCTCGGCGGTTAACTCAGTGACATAAACGCCCGATCGGAGTTGAGCCGAAAGTTCGATAGGCTGGATATTGAGTCGCAGGGAAGCGCCGTCCGAGTTCATAAACGTAACCGTTGCATTCTCGACGTGGATTTCGGTCATTTCGTCTAACGGAAGCCGAATCTTCCGCAACATTCCGCCGAAGCGAACCTCACTCCTGTTGATCGTCAGGGTGCCGTCGCTTCCTGATTCCGCGTTGGTTGCTGGGCCCTTCCAGCTGACTTCGTTGTCTGAGTCAAATCCGATTTGGCCGGACCGGAACGCCTCTTTCAAAGAGTCTGAGATCGTGGCAAAGAATGCATCCTCTTCTGCTGCGGTTGGCAGGTTCTGACCGACCCTGTGCCAATCGGAAATGCTGAGCGACTCTTCGGAGTATCGGTTGAGCTTTCGGTCGGAGGAGCGAACCAACGTTAATGTGCCTCCGGTGCGATCGAACTCCGTTTTACAGTTTGGACAAACGGGGCCCGGATGGGGGCTGGTCTTGGAGACCGCGAGCCATCGAACTTCTTCCCGATCCAATAATCGCCCGACGTGGTCAATGCCAAAGCCGTATCGATCTTCGCCGTAACCAAGGAGGGTGATGGAAAGGTTGTCCGTGAAAAAGTCTGCGCCACAAGACGGGCACTCGCCGTTGCCCGCCCCCGGAGCCACGCCGGCCGCCACGTAATCCCATTCGTCGCTGTAAAGGCGGTCGTAGCCCAAAGTTTTGCCGGATATCTTTACTGCAAACCGGCCGTCAGTTTCCTCGTCAAACTGCCCGCCGCATTCCTCGCAATGCCAAAGGAACTCGGACCTACCACTATCGGCGAGCAGGGTTTCCCAGGACTTTCCATTGGCGGACACCTTGTCGCCAACAAATAAAGCTCCACAGTCTTGGCACGTCGACTGGATCTCGCGGTTCAAGATGCCCTTGGTCCGATGCTCCAGGACACCCGTCTTGCAGGCCGGACAAGTGAACATAGGGTTGAGGTTACGCCGGCGCTTCAGCGGAACCAATCGGCAGATCGGGCATCGGTGCTTTACGATGACTCGCTCTTTGATAGGGGCTTCGCGGCATACCGGGCACAGTCCCGCTTTGAGCGGCTTGGGCTCGATGAGCAGATTCTTGCAGCTAGGGCAGCTTCCTTTGTCGAACTTGAAATCCTGAAGCCTAAAGGCTTGTCCGTCGAGGTCGGTGAGCGTCTGGGCGGGCAATTCCGTAAGCGGTTCGGCAAGCAGGGCGCGATAGTCGGTTGCACTCTGAGGTCGATCTTGAAACCTTAAGTTAAGCCCCGCCTCGATGGCTCGGGCAACTCCACCATCTGCATGGGGGCAAAGTTTCAAGATCGGCGTGAGGCTCGATCCGGAAGCTCGATCGGTGGCCGACTCTGGTTTTCGGCCGGTCAGCATTTCGTAAGCGGTTGCCGAAAGGGCGAAAAGGTCTGTGGCTGGGCCTCGTCGCGCGCTTTCGGTCATTTGCTCCAAAGGTGCATAGTTCGGAGTCAGCAACACGGTATGGGTCAGCGACCGATCGGCATGCCATTCCCGGGCGGCGCCGAAGTCGATCAGCATCACATCGCCCCGCTGGTTAATAAGGATGTTGCTTGGCTTGATGTCTCGATGCAATATGCCCTTGGCGTGGATGCTCTCCAAAATCTCCAGACATTGGTAAAGGATGTCCAGCATCGGCTCTTCAGCCAGGGGCCCTTCCTCCGCCATCACCTGCTCGAGGGTTTTCGAATTTGGCAGGTAATCCGTGACAAAGTAAGCGGTTCCGTTTTCGACGAACGAACTTCGAACCGAGGGCACTCCGTGGATAAGCAATTTGCCGATCGTCTTAGCTTCGGACAAGAAGCTTTGACGGAGCCTCTGCCCATCGTCCGACTGTAAATCAAGGACTCCTGAAGGCATGCGCCGGGTACCAATCGGGGCCAACTCCTTGACGACCACGGGCTCGTTACGAAGCATATCATGAGCTAAGTAGACGATCCCAAAGGCCCCTCGCCCGAGCACCCTCTCAAGCTCGAATCTATCCGCCAGCAGCGTACCGACGGGTAACGACGCGGGATCGATGGCCACGCCGAAAATCGTACCAGTTGAACGACAAATGCCCCCCGATGAATCGGGAGGCATTTGAATCAAGAGGCTTACCGACCAGGTACGTAGTAACCGTCTGGCATTGAAGAGCCTGAATAGCGCGCGGCAGTCGACATTGCGTTGCCGCTATTAGCGGCCTGCAATTGCTGTTGCGATTGCGCATTCAGCTTCGTAACGTCGCCCTTGACCTTCGCCAATTCCTCCGCAAGCTTTCGCTCTTGCGTCGTTGAATTTGGAGCGCTATCTCCTTTGAGCGTGGAGAACCCAAGGAATCCGAGCGCCAAAAAGCCAATCGTAAAGAGAGCGATCATCCAACCTTTAACCATTATCGGTACTCCTCGATGTCCTGGCATCCGTAGTCATTGGCTTGGTAACCGGGCGTCGCACCCTGGAGCCAATCACGCAATACGTTGGAATCTGGGCCGGCCCACCATTCCCAAAGGAAGTCTTCGGCTGGTACTTCGCCTGGAGCCCACTGCAGTTTTCCAAAGGTGGTGCAAGGATTCATGGAGCGGACGTGGCCATCATAGAAGCCCCAGTTAGCCTGTCGTGCATAGGCGACGTAGCTGCCCTTGCCGGGATATTGTGCCGGTGCATACCAATTCTTGCGAATCGTCCACGTTCCCAAATCTGCGTACTGGTACCGCGACGTCATAACCGAGATGAGACCGGCTGGTCGAGGAATGCTCGTCATGTTGACGCCATTTGGAGCATACGTTGGGTGAGCCCAACTGTGAGTTCCCGCGATGCCAAGTGGAAAGTCTTGGCGATAATCCTCATACCAGGTGGCGTAATCGAGGTTTACGCTGCCGCCGTAGGTGCCCTTCTTGAAGTTTGGCGGGGAGTAGAGATCCTTGTTCTTGACGTATGGCGCCGCCAACACTCGCCAGGTCCAGAGCTTCCAGCCGACTGATGGGTCGTTAACCCAATACGCGCCGATCGGCATGGTGTCGTCGTAATCTCCCGCATACATGATGGTGGCGAGGTTGACCTGCTTGATATTGGACAAGTCGGCCGACTTCTTCGCCGCAACCTTTGCCTGCGCAAAGACGGGGAAGAGGATCGCGGCCAGGATCGCGATGATGGCAATCACCACCAGCAATTCGATTAATGTAAAACCCTTTTTCATCGTTGAAGTTGACTCCGTTTCAGTTTCGTGGTCGAAAATCATGTTCAAATTCCCGGCCATATTTAAATATCCACACGAGGGAGTCAGATCATTTCGCCATAGGTTAGTAATTGGGACTATCTTTTGTGCGTGAAGTCAAATTTCCCATCTGGCGGTTAGGACCATGCCACAATAGATAGCTTCTTATGTCTCATCAGACAGTTATCGTCGTAGACTTCGGCGGCCAGTACACGCAACTGATCGTTCGCCGCGTCCGGGAGCTTGGGATTTACTCCGAGATGGTCCCGTGGACGGAAGCCAAAGCCAAGATTCAAAACACAAAGCCTGATGCTGTCATCTTGAGCGGAGGGCCCAAATCCGCTTTGGAACCAGGCGCACCCGATATCGACTTCAGCGTGTTGCAAGGCATTCCCACGCTTGGGATTTGTTACGGTATGCAGTTGATGGCCAAGGATCTTGGTGGCCAAGTGGAAGCATCCGCGCACCGGGAATATGGCTTCAGGCAGGTCTCGCCCGTTGCTCAGCAAGCAAAGCGACCGGATGCTGCCCGTTCTACGGCGGTAGCCGTTTGGGAGCAAGAAGGCGGCGCGTTGCTCAACAACCTCAGCTCGTACGACGTATGGATGAGCCACGGCGACCAAGTGATCGAAGTCCCCGATGGCTTCATAGTTACCGCAAGTACTCCCACGTGTCCGATAGCGGCAATCGAAAACCAGGCGGCGAAAGTATTCGGCGTTCAATTTCACCCCGAGGTCACCCACACCTCCGACGGGCGCACGATTTTAAGGCGGTTCTTGTTTGAGCAGGCGGGTCTCTCCGGTGACTGGTCGAGTCAAGCTTTCATCGATGAGGAAATCGCTCGGATTCAAGCCAAGGTCGGCCCAGAAAGAAAAGTCCTTTGCGCGGTAAGCGGTGGGGTCGATTCGAGCGTGATGGCAGCGCTTCTGATC
>JAFAFM010000209.1 GCA_023423495.1 Armatimonadota bacterium | reverse complement strand
CATCTGAGTTTCCAAGTCATCTTTGCCCTTGGCTTTGAGCGTCGCCTGGGGGACCGTGAGACCGTTTAATGAACGGTCTTTTGAATAGCTTGCAACCACCGCGTACTCGTAGTCCTTATCCGAACGCAGGGCCAAGTTCTTCTTCATCTCGGTGACCATCCGCTGTTTTTGTGCAGGATCGGCCAGGCGTTCTCGGAACTTTGCCCGACCCCCCTCTCGGGCCCAGCTCGGAATCATTTGGGTCAGATTGGTGCTGCTGGCAGTGTAGACATACTGGTCCTGGGTGACATCCAACCCCTCCGCTTGGGCTTTGCTCAAAGCTTCCAGAACCTTGTCGGTTTGCCCCCAGCCGGCCTTTCCAAGCTTAAGGTGGCTGACTTCCAAGCGAACTCCTGATCCTCTCGCGATGGCGAATGACTCATCCAAGGCTTTAAGGACTTCGTCAGACTCGTTTCGCATGTGGGTGGCATAGATTCCGTCGAACCGCTTCACCACCTTGGCGAGGCTCACAATTTCGTCGGTCTTAGCAAAAGTCCCCGGGAGGTAGATGAGCCCCGTAGACAGGCCACAAGCGCCTTGGCGCATGGCATTCTCCACGGCGAGTCGCATCTTATTGAGCTCGGCGGGCGTCGGTGGACGATCAAACGAGCCACCCATTGCGGCGCTCCGCACCGTGTTATGGCCGATCAACGTTGCCACGTTGACGGCAACTTTCTTGTCGATTTCCTTGAAGAACGCGCCGACATTAGCAACCGAGCCTCCGCAGTTTCCGATCACCAGGCTGGTAACACCCATGCGGATGTAGTTCTCCGCATCGGGCAGACGGGTGACGTTCTCGGCATGACTGTGAACATCGATAAACCCGGGGGCGACAACCATGCCCTTGGCATCGAGCACGGTGTCCGCGACACCCAAGTTGGAGCCAATGCGCACGATCTTGCCGTTACTTACGGCGACGTCCGCGTAATAAGCGGGATTGCCCGTGCCGTCAACGATGCGCCCACCCTTAACGATCAGGTCGTATTTGGCAGGGGCCGGGTTGGCCGACAGAGCGACTATGCCGAGAATCGCGGCGAGCAACTTCACTCGTTCATTTTACGAGACGAGCAGCGTTTACTTGGCTGGAACCAGACGAATAACCTTGTCGGGGCCATTGAGTGCGATGTAAAGATTTCCGTCGGGACCGGTCTTGATGTCTCGAATTCGGCCCATTCCCCAAAGAATCTCTTCGTGTTCCACCAATTTGCCGCCCTTGACTCGGAAGCGGTCCAGGTTGTTACCTGCCAAGCCACCGGCAAACAGGTCACCGCTCCACTTCGGAAATGCTGAACCTGTCATCAGATCCAAACCACTTGCACCGATTGAGGGGAGCCACCGAAATACCGGTTGGACGATGGTCTTGCCTTCGGTCATCCAGGGGGTTCGGAAGGGAGAATCGTTGTAGTTAATGCTCCAGACCGCCAGCGGCCATCCGTAATTCGCTCCCTTTTGGATCTGGTTGAGTTCATCTCCGCCGCGAGGACCGTGCTCCGTGTCCCACAAATTGCCCTCGGAATCAAAGGCAAGCCCCTGCTGATTACGATGTCCGTAGGACCAGGTTGCCTTTTCTGCGTTCGCGGTCCCTACATATGGGTTGTCCGTTGGAACCTTGCCATCTTCGTGAAGCCGCATGACCTTCCCAAAGGGGGTTTCCAACGACTGGGCGCCCATGTTGGTGCCTCTTTCCCCGACGGAGAAGAATATGTACCCCTTGCCATCGAAAGCGACTTTGCTGCCGAAGTGCACTCCCGCCCGACTGTAGAATTCCTGCTTGGCTTCCCAAATCAACTGCTGACTGGTCCACTTGGTGCCTTCGAGCTTTCCACGAACCACCTTAGTCATTCCACCCGAGCCTTCCTTAGCGGGCTCGGTATAGGTGAGATAGATCCATCCATTGGACTTGTAATTCGGATGGACGGCGACTTCCATCAGTCCGCCCTGACCCTGCTCCACAGAATTTGGAATACCCTCGACGGTTCCGATGACCTTGCCATCCTTGACGATCGACAGTTCGCCCGATCGGTAATTCACGAGCATGCGCCCATCGGGCAGCCAATCGATCGACCACGGAGTATCCAAGCCAGATGTCACGACATCCTCGATCCGATAATCGTGGTGCTGAGACTTGAAGGGGCCACCGACGGTCTTTCGGTTGGGCTCCATACCCCGCAAATGCTTGGATTGTAACTCTCGAATGTGGACGACAAGCGCCCAAATTTCGGGATCGGAAAGCGTTTCTCCATAAGCTTCCATCCCCATGTCAGGCACACCATTCTTGATCGCGTCGAAGAACGGCTTGTCCCACTTCATGTTGTATTTATCGCGCGTGAGCAGAGTCTTGGTGCCCCCGCCGCCGCCTTCGCCGTTCACACCGTGGCACTTGCCGCAGTACTCGTTGTACAGAGCAGTGACATTGCGACGCTGCTGATTCCCTTGCGTCGCCCCGCCAGGATAGTTTTCGCCGGTGGAATTGGCATCGGTTGGCATGCACATCCAAGAGAGGGTTGCGCCGCCTACAGCAGATAACAGAAGCAAGGATTTCGCCACGCTTCGAAATTTACCTAGGTTCCGCACCGTGGATCGGTTTTTGACGGCGAAACCTCAAATCTGGTCGGCAAGGTGGACGGATGCACTGGAATCCGGCATCATTGTCCGAAGAGATCATGACGGAACGCATTTTTGAATCGACCATTCAAACGGAATTTGGGGATCGGCTGGATTACAAGGG
>JAFAFM010000206.1 GCA_023423495.1 Armatimonadota bacterium | reverse complement strand
GGCCTATATCTACGGCCAGTTAAGGTCGAGCGCCCAGCAGTTGACCGGCCTCTTTGAGATGCGAGCTAGCCTGGTCGAAGGCACCAAAAGTTTCGAAGTCTCGAAGATCGCGAATCAGATTCGCGGGATGCAGGGCGTGAAAGCTGTTCACTGGATCCCCCGAGATAAAGCTTGGCAGAAATATCTCCAGGAGCATCCTGAGCATCGCGAGTATGCGGAGCTTGACAACCCCTATCCGGACATGCTGAAGATCACCCTGTCCGACCTCAAGCGATCTGAAGAAATCGTCGGCAACATAAAGAAGATCAAAGGGGTGCGCCAAGACGAGGTGAAGTACCTCAGCGACGTGGCCGATCTTTTTGTAGACTTGCAGGCGATCGTAAGCTGGCTCGGCCTGGTTCTAGGTGGGATTCTCTTTGTGACCGCCGGAGTTCTCATATACAACGCCATCAGGCTAACGGTAATTTCGAGGAGGCTCGAGATACGAATCATGCAGCTTGTCGGCTCCTCCTTTCTAACGGTGCGCATCCCCTTTTACATCGAGGGCGTTGTCCAGGGAGCGCTGGGCGGAGTCTTGGCCACAATTGTCTTATTCGCTTGCCAGGTTGTCGTGGAGTACCGGCTGCCGGAATTCTTTTCCAATGTTGAGCTTCCGCCATTCCCCTGGGGCGCATTTCTTACCCTCCTCCCGCTCTTGGGTGCGATGTACGGTCTTGTTTGCTCCGTGCTGGCTGTTCGAGCCCCGTTGAGGTATCGATGAGAACAAGTTTGTCGGCGATTCTCGTCCTCTTGCTGATCCTAGCGCCAGGGCCGACTCCAGCTCAGAGCAGGAAGAAATCCAAGTCCGTTAAAGATCTGAAGGGCAGCCTCAAGAGCATCCAAAGTAAGCGTGGCAAGGTGTCGGTGCAGCTTAACAAAACACGCAAAGAGGTGCGGAAGGTTAAGGGTGACTTAAACCAGGTGGATTCAAGACTCGTCCAAGTCGAAAGCGTCTTGGTCGAGACCTCGGACAAGCTGTCGGCCGGTCGGAAAGATCAAAAGAAGCTATCCGCTTCGTTGGCGGAGGCTACCAAAGACTACGAGAAAACGAAGGAACAGGTCCGGCAGCGCCTGCGCTGGTACTACGTACACGGTCAAGAGTCGTACCTCTCCTTACTCGTGGGAGCGAAGTCGACGGGCGATCTGGCTTCTTGGAAGACCCTCATGGAGCGAGTTTCAGAGAAGGACCGCGAGGTATTTGCTCACTTTAAAGAAGTCCGACAGGATATTGCGGAAAAGAAGAAGCGCCAAGACCGTTTGGTAACTCATATCCGTGGTCTTGTCGACACACAAAAAAGCCAACAGAACCAACTCAAGGAAGTTCGAGCAGAAAAGGTCGAGATCTTGGGTGATCTTAGGCAGCGACAAGCGGATTTACAAAGGGTCTTGCGACAGCTCGATGCCGACGAGGCCGCAATCGAGCGGCAGATCGAAGCCTATCTTAGGGCGCAGCGGGCCAGCGGAAAGTCGGTTGGACCCCCTCCCAAAGGAAGATTTGGAAGGCCGACAGCGGGAAGGGTGACGAGTAGCTTCGGAATGCGATTCCACCCAATCTTGAGGCGAAACAGGCTACATGCCGGGGTGGACTTTAGCGGCGGAACGGGCGCACCCATTTGGGCGGCCAACAACGGTGTGGTGGTTGCCTCCCAGCGGATGGGAGGCTATGGCAACGTTGTGATCGTGGATCATGGCGGCGGCATCACCACAACCTATGCTCACTGCTCTCGAATATTCGTATCTCGAGGACAGCGTGTCAGCCGCGGACAACGCATCGCCAGTATCGGTTCCACCGGACTTGCTACCGGACCGCATCTGCACTTCGAAGTCCGGGTTAATGGCAAAGCCGTCAACCCGATGCGTTATCTATAATCGTTCGTACTCAAAGTGGAGTGTCGGCTCCTTGTACACCATTCGGTCAGCCAACTGGTGGTACGTCACAACCATGGGCTGCATTCTTAGCTTGATGAGGTTTTCCATCGTGGAGCTAAGTTCACCCGATTTCTTTCGAAATCGATCTCGAAGCTGGGCAGGGGTAGCATCCATGATATGAGTTGGAATCAGTTTCAGTTGGTTTCCAATCCGTGTCCACTTTCCAGAGGTTGAATTTCCATTCTCTCGATACTTCCCGTTCGGAAGAATCTCGATGACGTATTTTCCAAACTCCCGATCAGCAACCAATTTGCCGTCGACTTCTTGGTACATATAACCGATCCACGTCCCGTGAATGGGTTTTCGATGATTGACTCTAACTCCAGCAGCGGCTATACATGCAATCAAACCAATGCCGGCGATGACGAATATTCGTCGAGGATTTTGCCGGGTATCCATGGCAACATCTTAACGCCATTCCAACGCTTTGGCAAATAAGAAAAAGGGAAGGAATTGCTCCTTCCCTTAGTCTAGGTTAGATCACGCCTTGGGCTCGAAGTTGCGGATAGTGGCAGCTTTTGAACTTCTTGCCGCTTCCGCACGGGCAAGGATCATTTCGGCCAACTCGCTTCCAATCTACCGACGACGGGTCAGCTTGAGCAGCCTTTCCTCCCGGAGGAGCCGGAGTGTGCGAGACGGGACCGTAACCAGTTATCCCCGTGACGCTGGGCTCGTTTGGAATTTCATCTTCTAACCGCATCATCATCGGTTCTTCCATTACGGGTTCCTGCTCACGCTGCACTTGCGCCCGATAGATCATGCGTACGGCCTGATCCCGGATGTCTTTCAGGGTGTGTTGGAACAGATCATAAGTTTCGCGCTTGTATGCGACCAGCGGATCAACTTGGCCGTAGCCACGAAGGCCGATACCTTCGCGAATGTACTCGACCATTTGCAGGTGTGACATCCAGTGATCGTTGACCGCACGCAGCATGACTTGCTGCTCGATCATCTTCATGATGTCATCGCCGTTTTCTGCGATTTTCGCTTCGTAGGCCTGATCGGCCAACTCTGTCACGTAGTCCACAAGGCCCTTGCCGGGTTCGTGTTGTTCTAGGTCGCCAACCGTCGCGTAGTCCACCAACGGGAAGATCTCATTGAGGTCCTCATACAGAACATGGTAGTCGTAGACGTTGGTGCCGTCTTCTTCCACCATCCAGGCATTCTGGACAACCTCCGAGACCATGTCGCGAATTTGTCTCTTGAGATCGTTTCGCACGTCCTTACCAAGCAGGATTTCTCGGCGCATGCCGTAGATATGCTCACGCTGGGCGTTCAAAACGTCGTCGTATTCCAGAACGTGCTTTCGGGCTTCGAAGAAGTGGTTTTCGATTCGCTCCTGCGTCTTCCCGATCATTTTGCTAAGGAAGGCGGCATTAACTTCTTCCATCGGAGGCCACGCCTTTAGCAATGGGTTCTCCATCATGTTGGCGTTAAAGATCTTCCAAAGCTGGTCTTCCAAAGCCACGAAGAATCGGCTCTCACCAGGGTCACCCTGACGTCCTGCACGTCCTCGGAGCTGGTTGTCAATTCGTCGTGATTCATGTCGCTCCGTACCCAGAATAAATAGACCACCCAGCGCTCGGACTTCGTCGGCGGCGGCTCTCCGCTCTTGATCGTCCAATGGCAGCGGTGGAGCAGCTCGCTCCTTGCCGCCACGACGGTAGCTGGCAAAGGTGTCGCCATACTCGTCGACTCCATCGTGGGCTACTTCCACTTGGTCTCGAGCAAGTTTCACGAGGTCGTCCTCGATGCGACCGCCAAGCAGGATGTCGACACCACGGCCGGCCATGTTGGTCGCGATCGTGACCTGACCCTTTCGGCCCGCTTCGGCAATGATGACGGCTTCCCGCTCGTGGAACTTTGCGTTCAGTACGTTGTGAGGGATGCCGTGTTTAAGGGCTTCTTCAAGATACTGGCGATTCTCCTCATCGAGCTTCCACTCCTTGAGGCACCACTCGATCCAATCGCCGGAGAAGAGATCTCCGCTGAGGTCGATCTTCGGCAGGAATGCCGAAATCACGTTCTTCTGGAGTTCGTCCAGACTCGTTTCGTAAATGGTCCGCGCATCTTTGGCGAGATCGCCCTTAATGTCCTTCTTAACCTCCACCCGCTCTCGGAGTCGCTGTGTGACCACGAGTCTCTGCAACATCTCCCCGGTTAACCGTGCCGAAACCTTTTCAGACATTTCAATGGAGCGCGTACCCACAAGAACCGGCTGCTGCTTGGTGTAAAGGCGAAGGATTTCCCAGCCCATTCCGCGGAACTTGGCTTCTAATGTCTTGTAGACAATGTCAGCTTGGTCCAGCCTCTTCATCGGTCGGTGGGTTGGTACGGTAACCACATCGAGGCCGTAGATTTTTCGGAACTCGTCCTCTTCCGTCTTTGCCGTGCCGGTCATACCGCCGAGCTTCTCGTAGAGGCGGAATAGGTTTTGGAATGTGATGGTGGCAACCGTCTGGCTCTCGCGCTGAACGGCCACGTTCTCTTTAGCTTCCAACGCTTGGTGGAGACCGTTTCCAAATCGTCGGCCAAACATCATGCGGCCGGTATTCTCGTCAACGATGACCACTTCGCCACTGCGGACGACATAGTCGATGTCCTTGGTGAACAGTCCGTAAGCCTGAACTGCCGCATTTAGGTGGTGGAACATCTTTGGGTCGGAAGCGATGTTATCGATTCCAAGCTCCTTCTCGGCGAAGTCCATACCATCTTCGGTCATCGTAGCGGTGTGGTTCTTCTTGTCCGCGGTGTAATGGAGCTCGGGCTGCATCTTCTTAGCAACTTCGTTCACGACCCGGTACACCGAAACATCCTCCATAGAGGGTCCACTGATAATGTGAGGTGTTCGAGCTTCATCGATCAAGATCGAGTCCACTTCGTCGACAATTGCGTAGTGCAATTCCCGCATGACCAACTGCTCCTCGCTAAAGGCCATGTTGTCACGCAGGTAGTCAAAGCCAAATTCGTGGTTCGTACCGTAAGTGATGTCGCACGAATAAGCATCTCGCCGGTCGCAGGGGATTAGGTTCATGTACCGTGGATCTGGATGTTCTGCGCCGGGTGAATATGTGTACGATCCGCCGAGCTCATCGCTGTCCTCTCCCTGACCTTGAATAATGCCAACCGACAGCCCCAGGAAGTGGTAGATCGGTCCCATCCACACGGCGTCGCGTCGGGCAAGGTAGTCGTTCACGGTAACGAGGTGCGAACCTCGCCCGGTTAAGGCGTTTAGGTACAGAGGTGCAACCGCGACGAGCGTCTTACCTTCACCCGTTTTCATTTCGGCGATTCGACCCTGGTGGAGAACAGCGCCTCCGACGAGTTGCACATCAAAGTGCCGCATACCAAGAGTTCGTTTGGATACTTCGCGTACCACGGCGAAGGCCTCGGGGAGGACCTTGTCCAAGGATTCGCCATTTGCTAACCTATCCTTGAACTCAGGGGTTTTCGCGCGAAGTTGTTCGTCGGTAAGTGCCTCGATCTCCTTTTCTAGGCCATTAATGCGCTCGACGATCGGGTTCAGTGATTCGATATCTTTCTTGCTGGTATCGAACAGCTTTCTTAAAAATTGCATGTTTAATTCGGGTCTCGGACGGGGACACAGTGCCCGCGGGCAGTATGTCAAGTTAAACGAAAGGCAAACTGCGGAATGCAGCTCGATGTCCGATTAGAGGGGGCCGTCGCGCGATCGGCGACAAGCTACGAACGCATCAGGAAAACGCGGGGTCTCGGCGCAGAAGATGGGGGGCGGCGATTCTTCGTCCGCAAGTTCGGGCGTGCCGACTTCCGGCTTTGGCTCCGTGAAAGTCTCCAGAGCCAATAGGTGAAAGAGCACGCGCGAGATGTCGGAATCATTGCCAATGGCCAAAAAGGAGGCAAGAACCGCAGCATCGACCTCTTCGAGGTTGCCGATTCTTTGATCCTGGGATTCCAACCGTCGACTGACGGCCTGCAGCGCTGCTGGCAAACGTCCTTCAGAAGCCATCACTTCAATTGTCGATGGTCCTTGGAGAATGAGCAGCAGGAGCGCGGGAAGAATTGGCAGCATGAATCGCTAAACTCAATTATAGACGCTTTGCATCTCTTCCTCATTGCACGCCTTTGGGCCGTTCGGGAACTCCGGTCCATCCATGAACGATATTCCGATTCGTGCGTTCGCTTTTGTGCCTTGTCCTCATGGCTGCTATTGCCACGACCTTTTCCCAAACCCATGAAATTCAAGCTGTGAAGCTTGAGGCTGCTCCAGCCATCGATGGAGTCATTCAGGACGAGGAATGGGCCAAAGCTTCTAAGGTCAGTGGTCTCTTCGACGAGGAAACGGGGGCACCATCTGCTGAGTCAGGTACTTTTTGGATTGGCTACGACGAGAACTTTATCTACTTCGCGGCTAAGTTGTCCGATCCGTCGCCCGGCGCAATTCGCGCCGTCGAGTACCGAACGAACGTCAGTTTGGATTCCGACGATCATGTAGGTTTTGGGATCGATTGCTCCGGATCGGGGTCGGACTTTAACGTCTTCAAGGTCAACCCGAAAGGCGCTACCGAAATCGAACTTGCGGGCGGTCGGGCGGCGAAAAGGGAATGGACCGGCGAATTCTTCGCAAAGTCCAGGATCACAGAGACCGGCTGGGAAGCAGAAGTGAGAGTTCCCTGGCAAGTGCTCAGGCTGCCAAGCGCAGCGAAGCGAGATTTGCGCATCAACTTCCTTCGAAGAGTTGCTCGCACGAATCGCTCCTTTTTGCACGTGTTCGTGCCCGATGGCTCGACAACCCACCCGTTTTGGCGCAATGTTGAAATGCCCGCCCCGCAGGTGACCCGAACGCTCAAACTGCTCCCCTACACCTACTTCGGCTGGGATCCGGATACGCGGCACATCGTTAATGCGGGGTTGGACCTGAAGACACAACTTACGGATCAGGTTGAACTGGTTGGAACTATTAATCCAGACTTCCGCAACATCGAGAACCAAATCCTTTCTCTGGATTTCAGCCGCTTCGAACGATTGGCGGGCGAATCAAGGCCGTTCTTTCAAGAAGGGAGGTCCTACCTCGATACAGCGCTGTTCGCCAGTCAGCGGATCGACAATTTCGACGTCGGAGTGAACACGTACGGCCGCCTGAGCAACAAGACCAGTTTCGCGTTCTTAGATACGGCCGATTGGGATCGCGTTAACATTATCGGAAACGCTAGGGAGAGGGGCACTCGGAATAACTTTGTTGCCAACATCACCCATGATTTCGACCCTAAGACCTCGCTTAGAGCTAGTGTTACGAGCGTCAACCGGCCTGATCTAAAGAATGATGCCCATCTGCTTCGGCTGAGCAAAACGTGGGGGGATTTTAATTTGTTCGCCCGGGACATGGCGTCCAAGGACTCCGTTGCCGGCTATGGCAGGAATCAAGACATTTACTTGAACTATGAGCGAAATGGCTTCGGAGCTTATGGCGGCTACAACACTTCGACCCCACAATTCCTCCCGAGGTTGGCTTTTATTCCGGAAACGGACTACCGCGGCTGGGACTTGGGTTCATTTTACAACAGACCGTTTGACAGGGGCTGGCTTAATGATTGGGGATTCTCGATCAGCTTGCAAAGCTACGAACGCTTCAATGGCGCTCCCTACCGCCACGAATACGTCATCAATCCTTTTGCAACGTTAAGGAACGGTCTGGCGATCGTGCCTTATGCTCGCTTGGGCGAATTTGAAGGAGTGATCGATAAGGTTTATGGCCTGAGCCTCGGGTTTCCAAGGGGAAATCCATACCGCAATATCAGTCTGACCGGGGAGTCAGGGGAGGTTGCCGGCCAGGATTATCGTAGTTTACGCGCGGCCGCAAGTTATCGACTTTTCGGCAAACTCCAGTTGAATGGAAGCTACCAAGTGGTGAACCACTTTACGGACTTGAGCCAAGCCATCCTGAGTGCAAACTACGACCTCGGCAATGATCGCTCGATCGCGGGTCGCTTTGTGGCGAGGGACGACGACACCAACTTTTACGTTGCTTTAAAGCAGAGCGGGAATCTTGGTGCCGAGTACTTTTTGATTCTGGGGGATCCCAACGCCCGGCAGTTCCGGCCGAGCTTGATTCTCAAGGTGACCGTTCCGTTTGAGATTCCATTGTCCAAATCTAAGAAAAGCAGGCAGCCTGAACCGGTAAAGATCTAGGATTCGTCGGTTGACGGCTTGGGGGCTGGCTTGACCGGCACTCGAGCTCCGGCAATCAGGCTGACGCCGCGGTTAGCGATCAGGGAGCTGACAAAGCCCATCACGATCAGCATTAGAACCTTGATAATGACGCCGACAAAGGACTGTCCCGCCATACCGAGATCGATGGGTTGCTTTGGCTTGATCCCCAATGCGTCCTGGGGTGGCACCATGAACATTTCGTAGGCAAGTTTGAATGTGAACGCCAGTAGAGCGACACCCGCGAGAAATACAAGGACGCCCAACAAAGTTGCTGAGATGGACCCAGATTTTCGATTTGGCTTCCTGAGCCGGGCGCGCTGCATAAAAACTATTGCCTCAGACGGGAGGCAAGCCCCCAAGGGTTCCAAGAGAATACCAAGACCCCGGCAAAAGCCACGGCCTCAGCTTACCGGGCGCCTGATTTTAAACGCCATCTATTTCCAGAGCGCAAAAGCGCCAAGGCGACGGCTCGAACTTCTGCGCGGAGCAGACGGGCGTTGGTCTCCATACGCTCCAGCTGCCGATCCGCATTCACATCGGCAGAACGTTGAGCCAATTCTTGCGTGGCTTCAAGGGCGTTGGCTTGTTGGCGAAGCGATTTTCCTAAACGAAGTAATTTACGCGCCTTTGCGCTAGGAGGAGCATCCGAGTGTTGAATCGATTCCAACTCGCGGCGCACCTCAAACTCGGTGAGCATTTAAACTATTGGCCTCCAGTCGACATTGTCTGGGTTCTTAAGCGGACGAGGGGTACGCCTGCTTTAGACGTTACCATTCTGGACGAAAAGAAGCCAGACTTCGTTCCGATAAAGTCTTCCGATTCCAAGATTGCAAATGCCATGCTGATCGATCAAAGAAAGGACAAAATTGAGTTGGTCTGCGCCGGAATGTATGATGTTGAAAACTAATGAAATTGCCGGCATGCGTAACGCTGCTTTCCGCACTCATTTCTCTCACTTTGGCCAATCCGGACACGCCGGATAATTCGCCGAAGCAGCGCGATTTAATTATATGGGGACTTGCCTTTGGGCCAGACACAAAGGGTTCGGAGGCTGTGGTCCGGGAATTTCAAAGGCGAAATCCGGATATTCGGGTGCGAATTCAGAGCATGGGCGCGGGGGCGATGAACCCACAAAAGCTCATGACCAGCATCGTCGGTAACGTCGCGCCGGATGTGATCTACCAGGATCGCTTCTCAATCTCGGACTGGGCAAGCCGGGGGGCCTTCGTTTCTCTCAGCCCCTTCATTGAGAGAGACCGCAATACAGATCCCCTTTGTCCGACTCCGGAGAAATACTATCCGGCGCCCTGGGAGGAAGCGACTTACGAGGACCAAGTCTATGCAATTCCGACGGGCGCAGACAACCGGATCCTGTACTACAACAAGCAAGTCTTCCGAGAAAAAGCGACCGAGCTGAAATCCGCCGGTTTGGACCCTGACCGACCGCCTCGAACCTGGAGCGAACTGCTGAAATACAGCAAGGTACTTACCGAAACCAACCCGGACGGAACCTTGAAGAGGGCAGGGTTCCTTCCGAACTTCGGCAATTCTTGGCTTTATTTTTACGCTTTTCAAAACAACGCCGAATTCATGGACGCGGCCCGCCGCAACTGCACGCTCTACACCCCCGAATCTGCAGAAGCCCTCCAGTTCATGGTCGATGGTTACGACCAAATTGGCGGGTACGACAAGGCGAAATCGTTTGAATCCGGATTCCTGACCAAGGAAAACGATGCATTTCTGGTCGGCAAAGTCGCAATGAAAATCGATGGCGACTGGATCATTTCCGGCTTGGCGCGATACGGGCCTGCTGTTAATTTTGGAGTTGCGCCCGCGCCTGTCCCCGATGACCGATACTACCGGCGCGGCCGCTTCGCAAACGAGAAACAGCAGTTCGTTACCTGGATGGGTGGCTTTAGTATCGCGATTCCGCGTGGTGCGAAAAACATCGACGATGGATGGAAGTTCATCAAGTTCGCCACCAGCACCGAGGGCCGAATGATCGAAATGGCCGAGCAGCAGAAGTGGGAGAAGCTGCGAGGTCGACTGTTCGTTCCCCGGCAACAAGCTAACCGGGAAGCAAATGAACTTGGCTTTTCACGCTTCAAGCCACCGATACAAAAATACGCTGATGCATGCGCCATGCACATGTCGATGGCGCCCTTTGGACGTGTCCGGCCCGCCACATTTGTGGGGCAAACCCTTTGGAACGAGCATGTCAAGGCGTTAGAGACGGCGGCCTACCATAAGGCGCCTCCCAAGGAAGCGCTGTTAACAAGCCAACGTGCTGTCCAACGAGACCTGGATGCCTTCTTTAACCGGGAACAGTATCCAGTCTTGGACTTGGGTCTGCCCGGAAAGATTGCTACCGGCATCATCCTGGCAGCCGCGGGCGCATTTATCGTCTGGTTCTACCGTTTGCGCCTTGGCCGCCTTGCCAAGAATGAAGCCAAGTGGGCGTACTTCTTCATCTCCCCGTGGCTGATCGGCTTTTTGGTTCTGACTCTCGGCCCGATGATTGCCTCGCTCTTTTTCAGCTTCACGCAATATGACGTGCTTAACGAAGCTCGGTGGGTCGGTGGGCAGAACTATAGAGATCTCTTTGACTCGGATTGGCCCAACGTTAGCAAAGCTCTTGGAAACAGCTTGTATTTGGCCGGAGTCGGTGTTCCCCTGTCGCTTGCCACCGGATTGGCAATCGCGCTCCTGCTTAATACCGCCACGAGAGGGATGCGCTTCTACCGGACGATCTTTTACATGCCGGCCATCGTGCCCGGCGTTGCCAGTGCGGTCCTTTGGACGTGGGTACTAACGCCTGATCCCAATAAGGGGCTCGTAAACTCATTCTGGGTGCAGACCGTTACAGAGTGGTTCAGCATCCCTCCACCGGGCTGGCTGCAATCAGCTGATTGGGCCAAACCAGCGCTCATTCTGATGGGTGTCTGGGGTGCTGGTAGTGGCATGGTGTTATGGCTCGCAGGCTTAAAGGGCGTTTCCAACACCTTGTATGAAGCGGCCAACATCGATGGTGCATCGCCGAGGCAGTTATTCTGGTCGATCACTTTTCCGCAACTTAGCCCAATCATCTTCTTCAATATGGTGATGGGCTTTATCGGAGCAATGCAGGAGTTCGACCGCATGTACATCATGAAGCCGTCAAAGGATGGCCCGATTGGTCCGGATGACTCGTTGTTAACTCCCGTCTATTACCTATTTCGCAACGCCTTTGAAACGTTTAAGATGGGTTCCGCATCCTCGATCGCCTGGATGGTGTTTGCGATCATCGTGATTCTCACTTTCGTGCAATTTAAGCTTGCTCCGAGATGGGTGCACTACGAGGTCGAGAAATGACGCCAGGACTGCTATACACGCTCGGAGCCGTGGTGACATGGTTCGGCTGGTTCTTTGCGTTCAAATTCGTTTACCGGCTCCTGGAGTTGCTGTTTGGCTCGCCAGTGATCGACCGTGATCGGATCGTGCGAAGCCTGGCCGTAAGTGCCTCAATAGGGACAGTTGGTTTGTTAATAGGGGCTTGGCTTCCGAACGCTTTGGAAGAGCGGCCTGAGCAGCCGATTGTTCTTCCGCTCGTCTGGTTCGTCATGCCGTACTCGGCGTGGCTCGCAACCATCTGCGCGATATTTGCCGGCTTGCGCCTTGTGCAAGCTTGGCTGGCAATTCATTCCGAAGAACGGATCGACCGATTACGGGCGGCTGGTCTGTGGTTTGCCGGACTCGTGGCATTTGTAGCGCTCTACCAACTCGATCCAGCTAATAAAATCGAGATCCTCAAGGGTGGAATTCCCTTTAGTCTCCAAGCTGGTGTGGCTATCCTGCTCGGCCTTTTCGCCTGCTTGGCGGCGATGATCGCGGCTGGCCGAGCGGCGAGGAGTCGTGGCTTGGCCAAGGGAGTCGTAAACCAGATTGCACTGATCGTCGGATCGATCGTATTTGGGCTTCCGTTTGCCTTCCTTGTGATCACCAGCTTTAAGGAAGATCGGGACATGTCTAGTGCCAACGGCATCGTCTGGATTCCCAAAGTGACGGAAACAGTGCCCTACAAGAACCCCAAAAACCCGCTTTACGAGGCGGAGTATCGAGGACAAAAGGTAACGGGAGTGGTCACGGAAACGCGTCCGGACGGCACCATTAGGTTGGATATTCAGTCGCCCCTTTCTATCCGGGGAACAACCTACGAGGGGCCGAAATCGTCGCTGACCGAAATCCCAAGACAAGCTCCCATTTACGCCGGTAAATGGGACGGAGCCGATTTCACGGGTTTCGAAGTCGAGCGCCTGGAGAATGGCGGTAACCGTATCCATGCCATGACACCACTGTCCTTGAAAGGCAAGGAGCGGGAATTCCAACCCGGCGAAGTTGAACCTGTCCGCCGGGTCGGACTCCTAACCAAGAACTATCCGGAAGCATTGCAGTACCTTCCACCAGAGACGAATAACGGGCTTGTTTATCTGAAAAACACGCTGATATTGGTTGTGTTAAGTGTGATCGGTACCATTCTGAGTTCGTCGATTGTCGCTTATGCCTTTTCCCGGTTAACCTTTCCGGGACGAGATTTCCTGTTTGGTCTCTTGCTCGCCACCATGATGCTTCCCGGCGCGGTGACGCTGCTGCCCCAGTTTCTCATCTTCCGCACTTTGGGGTGGATCGACACGCTTCTACCGCTCTGGGTGCCGATGTTCTTTGCAAGCGCCTTTAATGTCTTTTTGCTGAGACAGTTTTTCAAGGGCATTCCTATGGAACTCGAGGACGCGGCGAAAATCGACGGCTGTACTTACCTGCGGGCTTTTTGGAACATCATGCTTCCTCAGATCAAGCCGGCACTTGCAGTCATTGCGATCTGGACCTTTATGTCCGCTTGGAATAACTTTATGGGCCCGCTCATCTACGTGAACTCACCCGAAAACATGCCCTTGAGTTATGCCTTGCAGCTTTTTCAGGGCGACCGCACAAATGAGCCGGGCCTTCTCATGGCCTTCGCGACGTTGACAATTCTTCCCGTGCTGGCCCTGTTCTTCTTTGCTCAGAAGTACTTTATCGAAGGGGTTACCCTCAGCGGACTGGGAGGTCGTTAGAGCCTCACGTACCTTCGCATCGCCTCAAGCTTCTTAGGGCCGATGCCTTTGACGGCAAGCAACTCGTCAACCGAGCTAAATCCGCCATGCTCGCGCCGATACTCGAGGATTTTTTCAGCGGTCGCGGGCCCCACGCCAGGTAACGCTTGCAATTGATCAGAAGTCGCGGTGTTCAAGGAGATGGCGCCTTCCGCGGGCGCTACTTTCTTACCACTCGAAGAGCGGGGCTTGGGTTCTGGGTCGCTTTTTGGAGAATCGAGCGAGGCTACTAGCCCCGGTCCGCCACGGTACTCAGG
>JAFAFM010000186.1 GCA_023423495.1 Armatimonadota bacterium | reverse complement strand
CTCCTGACCCTTCAGCTCTTCAAAGCGCCCCCAGCAGATCACGCTGGTCCATTCGGCAAAGCTTGTCACAGCATCCATCTGCAGGCAGACGACCGGATTCTTTCGCATCATATCTACCTTCTTCCCGGCCTTCGTCTGGCCGACCAGGCGGTCACCAACCCGGGCGAAAGTTATTGGTACGACATATGTTTCCCCGTCCACATGACACCCGAGTCGAGCAAAGCGCTGGGAATCCAGAAAGTTTGAGATTTCGGATTGCGAAAGTTCACGAACCATGTTTTTCCTACTCTTCAGTTTCAAAAGACGACATCGCGGGCGAGGCCAACCCTTGGCGTCCGGAGTCGATGGGATAGATGTTTTCGGGGATCATTTTCGAAAGGGCGATGATATCGGTGGCCAAGGGCATAAATCCGGATTCCAGGTTTGCTCCCATCGCGAACGTTTCGCGTCTGAGGCTTGCCGCGAATTCATTTATGTCCAAAACGTTGGCGATGCTGTCTGTAATGAGGTGGCATATCATCCTGGTCAGCAATGACCGTCGATAGGTAAAATCGACTACGATATCGGCATTTTGCTTTGTTGGCTCGACAAACACTTGGTAGCTCGGCCGAACATATCGCTGATACCGATCAACGACCTGTTCGATGCTCATTCCGCGCTCGCGCGTGTCGCGCAAAATCCGCCCGAGAAGCCGCTCGTCAGAGGCAACATCCAAGAAGCAGGTGATGTCGCAATAGCTTGCCAGCGGCTCCGCGAGGACAAATAGACCTTCAAAAATTAAGACTCGCGAGCTTTGAATCCTCACCGCACTTTCGGTCCTTTTCATAGACCTGAAATCGTAGTCGGGAGCCCAAATTTCTTTACCTTCGTGGATTGCCTGCAGGTCGGAGATCAGGAGATCAAAATCTACGTGCGCTGGGTGATCGAAGTTGGTTTGGTGAGCGTCGGAATGGGTCACGCCCTCATCGCGGAAGTATTGATCCATGCCGAGCACCGCCACATTTTCGGCCCCTGCAGATTCGCGGATCTCCCTTGCCAGGAAGGTTTTGCCACAGCCCGAACCGCCAGCGATTCCTAGAACAAGCGGTCGACTTTCAGCCATCTTGTAAGTTCAGGCACCCAATTCAACATTGGGTGCCCTCAACCGAAACTAGAGAGTTCCCCGTAGAGCCTGTTCGCGCTCTATCGATTCGAACAGGGCCTTGAAGTTTCCCTTGCCGAAGCTTTTAGCCCCCTTACGATGGATGATTTCGTAGAAGAGGGTCGGACGGTCGGTTACCGGTTTGCTGAAGATCTGCAATAGGTATCCCTCGTCGTCTCGGTCTACCAGAATTCCAAGCTCGGCAAGTTCGTCAATGTTCTCGTCGATCTTGCCGACTCGCTCCTCAAGCATTTCATAGTAGGTTTTCGGAACCTTTAGGAACTCCAAACCTCGAGCCTGCAATCGGGAAACGGTATGGACGATGTCATCGGTCCGGAGTGCGACATGCTGGACGCCCGCGCCACCGAAGAACTCCAAATACTCGTCGATCTGGCTCTTCTTCTTGCCCTCCGCAGGCTCATTGATGGGGAATTTAACTCGTCCGTTTCCGCTGGCCATAACTTTTGACATAAGAGCGGTGTATTCAGTGGAGATATCCTTGTCGTCGAAACTGATCAGGTTGCTGAAGCCGAGAACGTCCTCGTACCACTTAACCCAAAAGTTCATCTTCCCCAACTCGACATTGCCGACGCAGTGGTCGATTTCCTGAATTCCAATTGGATCACCGGGCTCGTTGCGATCTTGAAATCCTGGCATGAACCGTCCAGAGAACTTATCCCGATTGAGGAAAGTGTGGATGGTATCTCCGTAAATATGGATCGAAGCAAGACGAACTTCGCCGCCATCGCCAGTTAGCGAGTAGGGTTCCCTGGACGGTTTGGCTCCGCGTCGAACGGCTTCGTTGAATGCCCAATCCACGTCGTCGACCTCAAAAGCGATGTCTTGCACGAAATCTCCGTGCTGGGCGATGGCATCAGCCATGGGGTGTCCCGGCCGAATCGGAGCAGAAAATAGCAATCGAACATCGTTTTGCTCCAATAGGTAATCCACTTCGTTCTTCTGGCCGGTTTCCAGGCCATGGAATCCGGTAATGCTGAACCCGAAGACGTGTTGGTAGTAATAAGCGGCTTGTCGCGCGTTGCCAACGTAATGGCGAATGTGGTCGACCTTGCGAATGGGAAAAGTATCGGTGCTCATCGTTGGTTTCTCCTTCTTCTGGTTGCTCGCCCCAATTTCCTGTTCGGAATACGGTCGATCGGGCAACGAAGAGCTTTTATTTATTATGACAACTCGATTCAATTGGAACGAGTTCGACGGATCACATAAAACGGGCCCAAGTAAATCACCATGCCATTCGCTGAGCTTCTGCTTTGCAGTAAGGGCACTGCAAACGGTTCTTGCCGACCGTGAAGCTGATCATTCCAGCGCAGTTCTTGCAGTTGACTTCCGGATGCTCTATGTCGAGCATTACGCCGCAATCTTCGCAAAGCATCTTCTTTCCACCCTTGACGGATTCAAGTTCGCCACCGCATCCTCCGCAGTGCCTTAAATCTGTTTCGGTCGGCTCCAGCTTGGAATACTCTCCTTTCAAACCTGCGTCGGCAATCATCTTTTCGGAATCAGCTTCTTGTAGGGTTGGCAACCAGCCCTGGCAAAACATGGACCAAGTCATTCGACGTTGCAGCGACTCTGGAGCTTGGTCGGGGTGCATGTCCAACACCCCCTGCTGCTTCAAAAGCACAAAACTGTGCTCAAGCTGCGCTTTTACCGTGTCGTACATCGGCCAGAAGGTGTCGCCTTTCGCGGTCATTTTAGGAAACATGCCTTCCCACTGAATGGCCCGAACCTGCTCATTGACCTTGGCCGCATAGCCCTGATAGGTGTCGTCAAACTCGTTCACCGTGGCCGTGGTCGCCATGTATTTCACCAGTTGAGCGCGATATTCGGGATCATTCTTGGCTCTCGGGGAGACGGCGTTAGGGCACAGTTCAATCCAGCGGTCGAAAAGCCTTTCTTGAATTGCATAAAACTTGTTCCGATCCTTGGTCTGGCGGGCAAGTTGAGCGTCGGCATTGGTGTCGCGGATCAGTAGCTCATACGCCGGGCCCGGCATGTTCGATTGAGGATTCTCGCATGCCTTTTGGAAGTCATAGTCGGTGAGGCTTCCACAGAAGTCGCAGTAGACGTAGGCCGTTTTGGGGGCGAGGGTTTTGGCGCCGCCGCAATTGTGACAAGTTGTTTTCTTGACGAAGGCCGTCCGAGGTTCTGCTTTTTGCCCGGTCAGCATCTCCATGTTGGCCGTTGCTTGGGCCATCAGGTCGCCCGTAGATGCTTGTGACCAATCCTGCTGGGTCTGACCCTTGAATTGGTTTTGCAGGTCTTGCGCCTGTTTGATGACGTCCATCAAACCATCGGGTTTTCCTTTGTCGTCGCCGCCGCCGAGGAGTTTCTTCAGAAAGCTCATGGCGATAGTGTAGCGTCTCCTAGGGGAAAAGGAAACTAACTTTGGTTGGAAATGGAAACGGCCCGCCGAGGTCGGAGGGCCGTTTGCGCACATATTCAGTTTTCCGTTATTCAATTTTTCCGATATTCAGTTGTAGATCGCTATTTAGTTGTTAAACTGCAGATCGTCGACCGAAGAGGAGCGACAGAACCGCCAGGATCAAAAATCCTACGAAAAGAATCTGCGCAATTCCGGATGCAGTACCGGCGATACCACCAAATCCAAAGATAGCGGCGATGATCGCGATGACGAAAAATACTAATGCGTAGTGAAGCATTGATTTCCTCCTGTTGTCTTATAAGTCGTTGTCGCGATCGCGGTACCCGGTTGCCCAGGCATCCAGCTCTCGTTCAGCTTGATCGCGCGCCATTCCGTAGCGTTCTTGTAGCTTTCCGGCAAGTTGATCTTTCTTCCCATCGAGCATTTGAATGTCGTCGTCAGTTAGATCGCCCCATTTTTCTTTAAGGCGGCCTTTCCATTGATTCCAATTTCCTTCAACGGTGTCCCAGTTCACGATGCTCTCCTTTCAAAGCGCGCTTTGTTGACGCTTATGGACATACAAACGAGCGTCCCTTTTCGCCCGCCGAAAGAATGGTCTGCGAAACTGTAAGAAATGAGTCAAGATAGCAGCGTATGGGAGATTCACCCAAACCCGCAACTTACAACCCTGATCTGGAGCACTTGCGGCTGCTAACACTGTTTCATAAGATCATCGCCGGTATTTATGGGTTTTTTGGGTTCTGTGGCTTCCCACATTTCACCATCGGAATCGTGTCTATGACCAATCCATCTGCGTTTAAAAGCAATGCTGGCCAAGGTCCTGATGCGATGTTCAGCTGGATGTTTCTTGCCGCAGGTATGAGCGTCATTTGCTTCGGTTGGACTTTGGCTGTACTCAACTGGCTGACGGCCAATCGGTTGGCGCAACGCCGGGGTGTGAATCTCATCCTTGTGACGGAGGGCTTGAACTGCATTTGGATGCCGATGGGCACGGCATTGGGTGCATTTGGGTTCGTCGTCATGACGCGGCCGTCCGTTCGAGCGCTCTTTTCCTAGGCTGGTATACCAAGGCATGGAAGTCGTAATTGCAGTGGTCATCGGCCTGCTCGCTGGGGTGCTCGGTGGACTGTTCGGAATTGGCGGCGGCATCCTCATCGTTCCGGCGCTCATTTACACGATGGGATTCTCGCAGCAAAAGGCTCAGGGCACATCGCTCGTTGCTTTGCT
>JAFAFM010000133.1 GCA_023423495.1 Armatimonadota bacterium | reverse complement strand
CTACTGAACGACGTCACTGGCACGCCCTCGTCCAGCACCATGGATGGAATCGCATCATAGAACTGGCTTGGCTCACGCGTTTGCAATTCCAAACCGTCCCGGTCGAATTGAACGCTCAACACATAAGGTAGGGCGACCAGTCTACGCGCAACTTCCCTAGGTTCGGGCGTTTCGATCCGCACCCGGTGGGGATACTTGTCGATCAGTTCGCGGATAACGCGAAGATCGCCCGCCGCCATGAGGCGTCCGCGATGGAGCAGAAGAATCGAGCGGGTCATTTGCTCGACCTCAAACAGAATGTGGCTGCTGACGAGAATGGATTTGCCCTTGTCGGCTTGGATCTTGAGCAGGTCCATAAGCTCGCGCCGACCTACGGGGTCAAGGCCATTCAGGGGCTCGTCCAGCAGAATGGCGTCGGGATCATTCAGCATCGCTTGGGCGAGCTTGATTCGCTGCCGCATACCCTTGGAGTAACCGGCGATTTTCCGATCACACCGGTCGGCCATACCGACCTCGTCCAACACAAGCTGAGTCCGAGTTGTTGCCTGACTGTGCGAGAAGCCGCCGTATCGAGCCATCCCGTAAACAAACTGACGGCCCGTCTGCCACTCGTAAAAGTTATCGATTTCGGGGCAGTAGCCAAGGGTCTTGAAGACGGATGGGTTCGCGAAGGGATCTTGGCCGTTCACGAGAACTTGGCCGGTTGTCGGGCGGATTTGTCCCGTGACCATCTTCATCATGGTGCTCTTGCCCGCGCCATTCATGCCCAGCAAAGCGGTGACGCCCGGACCGATCTCGCAGGTGACGTCGTTCAGACCGATGACCTGCCCATACCATTTCGAAGCATTTACGAGCTGGATCATCCTACAATCTCCACTGGCCGTATTCTTCGCCAGGCAATAAACATCATGAGCGAGCTCAAGAGGAGAATGAAGCCCACCGACATGAATAGCGACGGTGCAGGCACCATCTTGATCATCGCCGGGATTCCGAAGGGTGGCGAACCGTCGGTGCCCAATACACCTTTCCCCATGCCGATGTTTAGGCCATCCACGCTCGAGTAGTACAGGTTGGAGACCAAACTTTGAATTGCCTCAGGGGCTTCGTCTCGGCGCCCACGCGGTCCGCCCTGAGTTGTGACCCACGCTACTGTCATGAGCTGAGTGAAGAAGTTGGTGATGAAATACAGACCGGCCATGACCGCTCCGGCCATCCGCCCTTGGTTGAACATCGACGACACGCCCGTGATGAGTGAGGCATTGAAAATCGCCCCGAAGAGGAGCATGATCAATACCTTCGGGAGCATCAGGTAATCGCTGCTCAGGAATCCATACTCGCGGTAGCTCATCACCCCGTAGAGGTAGAAGAAGAGTGGCGGCACCGCTGAAACTACAAACAGCGGTAAGAAAACTCCAAACCATTTGCCAAGAAGGTAATCCCATTTCGTGCATGGCTTGCTGAGATAGACCAGCAACGCGTTTGCCCGATTGTCGTTGGCGATCGCCCCAGCACCCAGGATCAATCCAATCGCCAAAAACCAAATTTGGCCATAGGAGAAGCCGAGGAGGAATTGATCTTTCCAAACAAGGCGATTAAGGAATGTGCTTAGGGGGTTCGGAGTTCCTGGAGGCGTGTTTGCCGCCATTTGATCGATCACGAACAGCGTGAAGATCATGCCGAAGTAGTAGGCGCCGGATAGCAATGCGTAAATCCAAATGGCCTTCTTCTTCATCGCCATCATGATCTGCGTCTTGGCAATCACCCACCATCGGTAGCGTGTGTCCGACAGTTCACCGTCGTAATTTCTGTAGCTCAGGTCGGCAATGGGAGTTGATGCCATTACAGTTGAAATCCTCCCTCTACGTGCTGGACAGGAGTACCAATGCTCTCCAAGAATGCGTCCTCCAGGGACCGCTCCGCCTCGATCAGGCCGCGGACCTGCACCTGGGCTTCCCGGGCCGCCGCCAAAATGAGCTTGCCTGTTTCCGTTGAAGTCATCGCGGTTGTTACGCGATAGCTAGAGTGCGAGAGTTCTTCCCAGTGAGCGCCTTTCTGGCCAAGAATCTCGGCAAATTTGTCGCTGTGCTCGAGCAACTCCACGTCCATGGGGGCGCCCTTGATCTTCTTCAACTCCTTGATGAATCCTTGAATCCGAAGCTCACCCTTCATAACCACGATCACTTGATCGGCGACACGTTCGATGTCCGGAAGCAGGTGCGAACTGATCAGCACGTTAAGCCCCTTGCCGTGCGATACGGATCGGACTAATTCCAGCATCTCTTCGCGTCCGGCCGGGTCGAGACCGTTGGTGGGCTCGTCGAGGAGAAGAAGTTTGGGACCGTGGACGATCGCTTGAGCTAGCTTGATTCGCTGCTTCATACCTGTTGAGTAGGTCTCAACGTTTCGATAGCGCGCTTCGCCGAGTCCGCAATACTCCAAGACCTCATGTGCGCGCCGGATCGCCTGTTCTTTTGGCATTCCCGCCAATTCACCGGCGTAAGCCACAAACTGAACTGCGGACAAGCCAGGAATGTGGCAATCCTGTTCAGGCATCAGCCCGATCCGTTGCCGGATTTCTCTACCCTGTGTGCGGATGTCGTAGCCGAGAACTGTCGCGTTACCGGACGCGGGCGACACAAAGCCCAAGATGGTTTTCAGGAGAGTGGTTTTGCCGGCTCCATTGGGACCCAATAAGCCGGTACAGCCTTCCGGTACTTCGACCGAGAAATTGTTGAGCGCGACAAAGGATCCGTAGCGGACGACCAGATTTTGTATTGTGGCGACGCTCACGGGAGAATACTTTACAGGGTTTTGATGAATTTGAGCGACCGCCACGGCCAGATAGTCAGCTTTTGTCAATCGATATCTATCGCACCAAGGTTTTGAACGGTCTTAGTACCCAGTAAACTCGCCCCTATGCGTTTGACGCACATGGTTTCCTGCGCGGGTTGAGCGAGCAAGTTGGGGCCAACCCAACTGGCGGACGTGCTCCGCCAGCTTCCTCGATCAGTTAATCCAAACCTGCTGGTTGGTTTCGAAAATTCGGACGACGCGGGAGTTTTGGTGCTGTCTGAAGGTTTGGCTCTCGTTCAAACCGTTGATTTCTTCACACCGATCGTCGACGATCCCTATTCTTATGGTCAAATCGCGGCCGCGAACGCTCTGAGCGACGTCTACGCGATGGGTGGAAAGCCAATTTCCGTGCTTAATATCGCCTGCTTCTCACCGGATTTGGCGCCGCCTGAAACATGGGCAGCGGTTTTGAAGGGAGCCTTTGACAAAACAAGCGAGGCTGGAGCTGTCGTGATGGGTGGGCACTCCGTGGAAGATGACGAGCCGAAGTTCGGGATGGCGGTGACCGGTCTGGTGGACCCCAGTCGAATGTTCGCCAATACGGAAGCGAAAGTTGGAGATCGGATTTGGCTTTCTAAGCCCCTCGGTACGGGCGTCGTGACGACCGCGGCAAAGAATGATGGCTGCAGGGACGACGAGCTACAAGCGGCCATTGATTCGATGGCAACTCTCAATCAAGCCGCCGCTGACGCCGGCAACAAAGTCGGTGTGAGATGCGCCACGGATATTACCGGGTTCGGTTTGGCGGGCCACCTTTTCAATGTCGCCCGAGCTTCCAACGTCTCAATTCAGATTACGGGTTCATCAC
>JAFAFM010000037.1 GCA_023423495.1 Armatimonadota bacterium | reverse complement strand
CATCTCCGGTGCCGGCTCACGGGTCGCACCGTTAAGAGAATGGATCCGCCACCCTCGGACGCTGGATTCGCTCCCTTCCCACTCGATCATATTGTCTTGGGTGTGACCGTAGAGCCCGTGTTGGGGCCCGAAAACGGCACGGATTTGAAGCTTTCCCGCGCTATGTAATGGCGTGAGCAGGTCGAGGAAATGGGAAAGGTCGGCCGATACCGTGGCCTGATTGACAACGACACCAATCGCTTTCTTGTGCAGCGACTCGAAGTCTTCCCGTCGTAGCACGTCCAGGCCAGTTACAACCGACATGCCGGAATCGTAGCACGACTGACTCAGTTATCTTCGGTTTCGTGCCCCATCAAGTGGCGGACCGAATATGCCTGGCCGGTGTGATAGGCGACATGAAAGGCTTGGTATTGCACGAAGGTCCCCCAAGTGCCCCACTGGCCCGGATAGTGTTCATTTAACTCCTTTTCCGCGGCAATTGAGCGAGCGGCCCCATGCACGCGGTTCACTTCCCTCAAAGCTTCTTGGCTCCCTATCGGAAGCGCGATCGGCTCTTCCAAGGTGACGGAATAATATCGGAATGTTCGGTTGAGCAAGGGGCTCTGCATGGGAAAATCGGCGAAATCTGGATTTGAATTTCCTCCCCCCATCGTCCAAACTGCTTGCCAATAGGCGACATGCCCGGCAAGTTCACCGACACTGAGCAGCCTTGGATGCGCTCGCCGCCACAAGTACTCGTCGGGCAAACCTTGAAATGCAAAAGCGAATTCACGATGGGCTTCGTCCCAGGCGTCGATGAGCGGTTTCAAAGTCGACATAAGGGGAATATATCTGAACAAAAGGCAAGTCTCTGACAGCGTCTTTTCATAGCTTTGGCAAACGTGTATCCTATCTGCCGATGCTTCTGCCGCTCACTTTGCTTCTTCAGGCTGCGGACCCCTTCGACGCCGGTCCCAACCCACTATTGATGCAACGTCCGACGATTAATCGGACGCACATTGCATTTGAATTTGCTGGGGATTTGTGGTCGGTTCCAAGGGCTGGTGGCGCTGCCACCAGGTTGACAAGCGCTCCGGGCCGAGAATCTCGCCCCTACTTTTCTCCGGACGGAACGAAGCTTGCTTTTAGTGGACAGTACGACGGAAACACAGATGCCTTCGTCATGCCAGCTTCCGGCGGACAGCCGAAACGCCTGACCGCCCATCCCGCCGCCGACGAGGTGATGGGTTGGACCAACGATGGAAAGCAGGTGCTGGTTAGTTCAAGCATGCTTTCTAACACGGATTACGCTCGCATGTTCAGCGTGCCTGCCACAGGCGGTATTCCGAAGGAATTGCCATTCCCTGCCGGTGTTGAAGTTTCCTTTTCTCCAGATTCGACGCATATCGCATATGTGCCCTATGGCAAGTGGCAGCAAGCATGGAAACGATATCGAGGCGGACAGGCATCGCGAATTTGGATCGGAGCAATGTCCGACAGTAAGGTCAAGGAGCTTCCGCGCAAGGATAACGAAGACAGCCATCCAATGTGGATTGGCAACTCCATCTATTTCCTATCAGACCGAAATGGTCCATTCGGACTTTTCCGATACGATCGGCAGTCGGGAAGCGTTATTGAGGAAGTAAAAGGTAGCGGATTCGACATCAAGTCGGCCAGTGCGGGTGCGGATGTGATTGTTTACGAAAAGCTCGGTTCGATCCACATCTTCGACCCCAAGACAAAGTCGACTTCGCAAGTACCGATCACCATCGAAGGTGACTTCCCTGAACAACGCAAACGGATCAAAGATGTCCGCTCAGCAATCCAAAGCGCATCCCTCTCTCCAACTGGTCAACGCATTGCGGTCGGCGCTCGCGGCTGGGTCTTTACAATCCCTGCCGCAAAGGGTGATGCGAGGCTCATCAAAGAGGAGCAGGGAGTGCACCGCCGTGATCCGGCCTGGTCGCCGGACGGCAAGTCGTTGGCTTTCATCACCGACATTCAGGGCGATCAGCAGCTGGCGCTCGTCGATATGAGTTCCAACGTCGAGCGACGCATCGACTTAGGTGAAAAGCCTGGCTATTACAGTTCGCCAACGTGGTCTCCAGACTCTAAGAAAATCGCCTATACGGATAACAAATTGAATCTTTGGGTTCTCGACGTGGCGTCGGGCACCAACACGAAGGTCGACACCAGAACTTATCGTGGTCGGGGCAGCTTCCGAGCCCGATGGTCGCCGGATTCCAAGTGGCTGACGTGGAGCCGTGATCTTAAGACGCACGTGCTGGCAATCTTTCTGTACAACCTCGACACGGGCAAGAAAACGCAAATCACGGACGGGCTTTCCGACGCCAACATGCCGGTATTCGACCGGGATGGCAAGCATCTCTATTTCTTGGCAAGCACCAACGTTGGAATGGGCTTGGATTTTGAAGACATGTCTGGCATGGCCGCCGAACCTTCGACCAGTTGCATTTATGCGGTTGTCCTGAGCAAGGAAGGCCCCAATCCACTCCATCCGGAAAGCGACGAGGAAGGACTCATGAAAGAGGAAAAGAAGCCAGAGGCCGCGCCGGTTACCAAGATCGATGTGGACGGCATCGAACGACGGATCATCGTGCTGCCCACGCCAACGCAAGGTTATCAGACGTTGGAGGCCGGACCCGCCGGCACCCTTTACGCGGCCATTTTCGGTCAAGGGACGCCGCCGGCGATCATGCAGTTTGCCTGGAAAGACCGGAAGCTGACTCCGTTCGTTTCCGGAATATCTGGTTTCCAGGTAAGCGCGGACGGTTCCAAGATTCTTTTGAGGGTTGGGCAATCCTTCCGAATTGTCCCGACCGCCGCTCCTCCAGCGGCTGGTTCCGGTGACGTGCCGGCTGCGGCGCTCAATGTCCGGATCGATCCAGTCGTCGAGTGGCGGAAGATGTTTGAGGAAGTGTGGCGCGGCGAGAAGCTCCTGTTCTTCGATCCTAACCTAAATGGTGCGGATGCCGCCGTTCTCCAAAAGCGATACGAGCCATTCTTGAAGAACATCGCTTCAAGATCAGATCTCAACTACCTGTTTTCGGACATGCTGGGCGAGCTTGTGATTGGACACATGTGGGCAAGGGGCGGCGACATTCCGGGAAGCCAATCAGTCCCCGGCGGTCTCTTGGGCGCCGACTTCGAATTTGCTAATGGTCGGTACAAAATCACCCGGATCTACGACGGGGAGCGTTGGAATCCTGAACTCTATTCGCCCTTGGCTCAGCCCGGCATCAACGCGCAGGTCGGCGAGTATGTGCTTGCAATCGACGGCAATGAACTCACGCAGGTCAACGATATCTACGAGACCCTAGAAGCCAAAGCCGGCAAGCAGGTCAGAGTCAAACTTGGCCCCAATCCATCTGGTGTGGGTGCTCGCGAGGTGATTGTTCTGCCGGTGGCGAATGAGTATGGACTTCGCTTTAAGGCCTGGATCGAAGACAACCGTCGCTACGTTGAAAAGATGACGGGCGGCAGGGCTGGCTATGTCCACGTTCCCGATACGGGTGGCGGTGGATGGACGGAGTTTCAGCGGTACTACTACTCGCAAAGCGATAAGGACGGCATGATCGTCGATGGTCGTTTTAACCACGGTGGTCTGATCAACGACTTCATGCCGAACGAGATGATGCGTCAATTGGATTTCGGATCGCGCACTCGCTACGGTGAGGATATGCGCCTGCCTTTGACCGGTATCTTCGGCCCGAAAGTAATGCTTACGAACGAGCAATCGGGTTCAGGCGGAGACATCTTCCCGTTCCTGTTCAAGCAGAGAAAGATCGGCAAATTGATCGGCACCCGTACATGGGGAGGTCATCTAATCGCAGCATCATTCCCCTTGATCGATGGTGGTTCGATCAATGCTCCCGACGACGCTCTCTACGATCCGAAAACGGGCAAGATCCTTTTGGAGAACGTCGGCACGGTCCCGGACATCGAGGTGCAGTTCGACCCCTACCTGTGGCGTCAAGGGAAAGATGCTCAGTTGGAGCGAGCGATTCTTGAAATCAACGCTTCCTTGAAAAACTACAAGTTGGATGTCAAGAAGCCCCCGCGTCCGGTAGCGGCCAAAGGCGGCGGCTAGGTTCAGCTTTTCCCTCGGTTTGGATTGCCTTACCGCAGTCTGAGTCGGGGCGATGCCGCGAGGTTAAGGAATTCGAGTGGTGGAGGCAAGGGGATTCGAACCCCTGACCCTCTGCTTGCAAAGCAGATGCTCTCCCAGCTGAGCTATGCCCCCACATTGGAAGAACTAAGATTATACCGGACGTGCCCTTCTAAGTGGACGTTGGACCTGTGCTAACGTAAAGCCGTGCTCGCGGGAAGATACAAAAGGCGGTTGTACTTGGGTTCTCAGAACCCGTTCCACGTCTTGCTCAATCGCGGCCTTATCGTATTGGGGCTGATCGCCATCGGCTGGCTAATGCTCTGGATCGAAAGAGATGGACTGGGAGACAGCCGAAATCTGCCAATTGGGCCGATGGACGTCTTGTATTTCGCGATAGTCACTGTAACCACTTTGGGCTACGGCGACATCGTGCCGGTGTCCCCCGAAGCAAGAGCGATTGTGGCCTTCGGAATCACTCCGCTACGGGCTGGAGTGTGGTTAGTATTGGTCAGCACCGCCTATGAATTCGTCCTTCGGCGGTCGATTGAGAAGATGGAAATGGAAAAGCTAAAGCGTTCCTTGAATGGACATGTGGTGATCTGTGGCTTTGGGGTTAAAGGGAAGTCAGCAGCAAAAGAGCTTATCGAGCGAGGAACTTCCGTGGATCAAATATTGGTGATTGACCGAAATGCGGAAAGTCAGGAAGAAGCCAGCCGACTCGGCATCACTTTTTTGCATGGAAACGCAGCGAGTGAACAGGTCTTGAAGGACGCCGCCATTGAAAAGGCTTCCGAAGCGTTGGTCCTTCCGAACAACGATGAAGCATGCGTGTTGATTTGCCTTACCATTAAGGACATGGCGCCCGGAATCAAGATTCGGGCGGCTGCCAGAGAAGATGAGAATTTGAAATTGATCCGCCGCACCGGAGCCGACACGGTGATCGCCCCTTCGGTCAGCAGCGGCCGACTATTAGCATCTGCTACGCATTCACCCTTCTCCACCGAACTACTCGAAGAACTGTTCGAGCACGGGCGCGGAGCTGACATCATCGACGTGGTCGTCGCCCCTCAGGACTATGGGAAGACGCCGGGAGAATTGGTCATGCTTCACGATAAGCTGGTGCTTGGCGTCCACACCAAAGAAGGGAAAACCCTGCCGTTTAGAGCTTCAAAAGACCGTCACCTTGAAGAGGGCGACGTGATTATCGCCTTTGACGACAGTCAGTTGGTTTAGCCGTAAACGCTCGGAGATTTCCGCCAATCTTTTGCACGGTCGTGGCCCATCTGCTTCACTCGCGGGCGCCGTTCCCTCAGGCGGACAGACTCAATCCCAAGCAGATTTCCCTCTGAAGCCGGATTCTTTCCGGTCGCTTGGAGGAACAGGACATACTCGCCCGCCTCCGGCCAAAAGTCCAGAAGATGAAATTCGCGGTTGAGGATTTCTTTGCTATAGAAGTCCAGAACGGGACCTACCTTCACCGCCTGACCAAGTAACTCTTCCGGTTGCCTGCCAGGTTCCACCTTTGCCAAGGACGCTTGGTACCGGCCGAAATCGTACGAAGTCGTCATATTCAGCACTAGCCGCAACGGCTCCTTTTGCTCGATCCTGAATGGGATTGAAATCCAGGCGCCGGGTTCCGCGGGGCGGAATAGCATCTGGGGTTCATCATAAAGATCCAAGGATTGCGGGTTAGCTGTACCGCCTTTCGTGGAATATAGCGTCCTCGCATAGGCGACCACTCTCTCCAAACTTGGAAGTGTCCGATTTTCTGGGGACCGCTCGTTAAATGTGGACTTGCCTGTTTGGTACCAAAAAGCCACGCTGGAGTAGTCGTCCTCGCGCTCATTCCAACTCATGCTTTTGTTGTCCTTGTTTTCATCCGGAGAGATCCAGCCCCAATGCTCGAAAGCAACCCTTATGCCTTTCTGGAACACGATTGGATCGGTGATATGCCATCGATAGGCGCTGGTGTGACCGCCCACAATTCCCCATTGGTCGAAGTAGCTGGTGCCGAAATAGGGAGTGAGCGTTTTTTGCAGTCCCCATGCGCTCAAGAAGTAATCTTCTGTACCCGTGCCCCAGATGCTCGGATTCGGCTCGCCATCGATGTAGATCTTCTCGTCGCCCTCTCCGAACCAGGATGGACTTCGGGTCCGGACGGAGAGAACCGTGCCTACGTAGTGGCCCTTTCCCTTCGTGTCCAAAACAACGTAGTCTTTTCCGTTTTGAACTGGATATTCCTGCCGGTACTGGGCGTGGAAGTACGGCGCGTCGGTCGGAACCGGCTTTTGAATCCAATCTATGTTGTAATAGAGCAGGTTAATGTTTTTCTTGCTCTGGTTGACTATCTCCACTCGGGCCGATTTGCGAAATGGCATGTGCCAGAAGCAGTTGTAGGAGTCGGCATCTTCCACCACGACCGGGATGCTCAAAACGGTTGTGCGCTTGCCAAACGCGTTTGCGAAGAAATCCCCGACCGGCGCCTCTACGGCAGGCTTGATATCACCATCCCAGTAGATCCTCAACAGCATTTCTTGGTGGTTCGCTGATCCCTGGGGAGCCCAATTCTGCGGCCCGGGTGCGAGAAACGTCATCCAGATATGTGTGATCACACCGGGCCCCTTCACTTCCATCAGGGTATGGACTTGGCCAGGTGCAACTCGGAAATTATCCCAATTGCTTTTCTCCTGGTCATCTCCTTTCGGAAACGCTTTGGAGTCGTATTGTCCGGTTCGGCCCTCGCGAAATGTGGACGTAGCCCGCTTGCTTGTTCCCGGTTGGGGCTTGGCCAAGTCTGCAAGGGAGCCGGATTGTGCACTTGCCCCCACGGCAAAGAGCAAAGCAAATGCTGAAGTCCATACCTTCATGCAAAACATATTCAACATGAACTCGCGGAAATCCTTCGCGACTCGGTCGCTAGTCGAGCGATCAATCGTCAATCCAAGAGGAGGAATCAATGGAACAATTCATCAATGGTTTGACGGACAAGGTTGGGCTCGACCGCTCAACTGCGGAGCGAGTCGTAAACTTCGTTCAGGAGAACTTGTCGCAAATTCCTGGGTGGCTAGCTTCTTCAGGCATCACCGACCGACTACCGGGCGGAATTGGCGATCGAATCGAGGGAATGATCGGTTCGGCCACCAACGAACCCAGGACCGAGTAACTCGAAAGGGCGAAAGACTATCTTCGCCCTTTAAAAATTCCGCCCAAGACGCCGCGGATGATGGATCGGGTTACGGTCGAGCCCGCTGTGCGAAGTACGGATTTACCTAATGCTTCGAACATCGAATCGCTGCGCCTGGAACCTCCGGACGTTCGCGCGGCCGCCTTCTCCTGGGCGAGCCGCTCTTTGTCCTGCTGAGCAGCTGCTTTCTGCTCCTGCGCGATCCGCTCTTGCTCTTCCGCTTGCTTCGTGGCCTCGTCGGCTTTGCGTTTTAAAATTTCGTAGGCAGACTCTCGGTCCGATGGCGTGTCGTACCTTCCACGCAATGGACTAGAGAAGATGACCTGCTGGCGCTCCTCGGGGGTGAGCACTCCCAACCGGGAGTCCGGAGGCCGGATAAAAGTACGCTCGACGATCGAGGGAATACCTTTATCCTCCAAAACCGAAACCAGCGCTTCACCGACTCCTAGCTGCGTGATTGCTTCTTCCGTCTTGAAACTCTCGTTCGGTCGGAATGTTTCTGCGGCTGAATCTACTGCTTTCTGATCCCGAGGGGTGAAGGCTCGCAAGGCATGCTGGAATCGATTCCCCAATTGCCCGAGGACAGTATTGGGAATGTCTATCGGATTCTGGGTAACGAAGAAGACCCCAACGCCCTTCGACCGCACGAGTCGCACCACCTGCTCGATCTTCTCGATGAGCGAGGCCGGGGCGTCATTGAACAGCAGGTGGGCCTCATCGAAGAAGAAGACCAGTTTGGGCTTATCCAAATCCCCGACTTCAGGCAGGTCTTCAAACAGCTCGCTCAAGAGCCAGAGCAGAAATGTCGCGTAAAGACGCGGGCTCTGCATCAACTGGTCTGCAGCTAGGATATTCACGAGGCCACGACCATCCAAGCCCGTGCGCATAAAATCGCGGATATCCAGAGCGGGTTCCCCGAAAAAGCTGTTCGCGCCCTGCTCCTCTAGCACAAGGAGGCTGCGTTGGATTGCGCCCACCGAAGCCGGACTCACGTTTCCGTACTCGCGTTGGAGTTCGTCGGCATGCTCTGAAATTTCCGCGAGGATAGCCCGCAGGTCCTTGAGGTCGAGGAGGAGCAAACCTTGCTCATCGGCAACCCGGAACGCAATGTTGAGAACGCCTTCCTGAACGTCGTTCAGGTTCATCATTCTCGAGAGCATTAGGGGTCCGATCTCCGTTATGGTCGACCGGATGGGGTGACCTTGCTTCCCGTAGATGTCCCAAAACACAACGGGCGAGCTCTTGTACGAATAGTTGTTGAGACCGATCTGCTGGGCCCTCTCTTCCAAAAAGGATTTGCCCCCGCCGGGCATGGCCAGACCCGCCAAATCGCCCTTCACGTCGGCTAAGAACACGGGGATGCCCAGGCTGCTGAATCCTTCGGTCAGGATTTGCAGCGTGACGGTCTTTCCGGTTCCAGTCGCCCCGGCGATGAGTCCATGCCGGTTTCCGTACTTCGGCAGAAGATAAACGTCTTTATCGCCCTTGCCAACAAAGATTTTGTCCGAGGTTGTTTCGCCCATGCTTATCGGGAATCTTATCCCACGATGGCGAGTAAAACCACTTTTACATTAGCCGAGCGGGGGAATGCTGCATCCTAAGGCTGGTGTTTCTTTAACGCTAATTGGCTTGCCCGCCAAAATCTCGTCCAACGCCCGCTTAAGGTCTTCATTCTTTGGCGTCTTTCGAACCCGACCATGCTCCAAGAAAAGGTCGTTGATCCTTCCGCGATACAAAAGCTTGCCTTGCGGCGACAGAATTGCCGCCTGAGGAGTGACCGTGGCCCCGACCGCCTTCACTAGACGATGTTGCGAATCGTAGATTCCCGGCGCGCCGAGCTTGAAATCCTTGATGTGCTGAGCGATTTGGCGATTCGTTTGTCCCGGATCTGCATACACGAAGAAGAAAGATACCGATTTGGTTTTATATGTCGAAACGATTCGCCCAAGTTCTGGCGCCATCCGATTGGCGATCGGGCACTCTCTGCCCACAAAGACGAGCACGGTTGCGGGGGACTTCGCCGGCACCGTCCGACTGATCCCAGTTGCATCCAGCATTTGGATGGGCGGCATCGGCTTTGGGAATGCCTGAAAACCGAGTACGACGCCTGCGATTACACCTATCATCAATTCACCTTTCCGCAAACAAGAGGTGACACCAAAAGACCTCGTCCGTATCGCCAGGTCCGAATTTTACTGGCTGGGTTTGCTGATCTTCAGCGGCGTGACCGTGTTTAGTATTCACTACGGTTGATTCGTAAACAAGCGTTGTGCCTTTGGTGAGCTTTATGGGCTGACTAAAGTTATAGGCTCCGGGCCACACCGGATTCCAAGTGTGGACGAGCAAAATCGTCTTGCCATTTGCGGACAGCCGCACGCTATCGGTGGTGAATCGCGCTTCGGGGAGAACCGCGTACAAGTCGATGTCTCGGTCCAACGTCCACACCGCCTGGAGCACCTGTTGCTTCTCTGCCTGTACGAGGAAATCTTTCGTACCGAGCGAACGAGACTTGAGCTCATTAGCAGCCCGGTTAGAGTGAAAACGAAACGCGCCAGACGCTGGTTCGACTTTGCCGACCGGAATTGCGAGTACTTGCGCCCACAATTTGTCCTCGGCTCCCAAACGGATCTCCGCCCCTGAAGCACGAAAAGTGTTATGGCCATCGCTCCAAGCGATGACAGTCGAGCCGGGCAGGATGGCGGAGCCTTGGAAGGGCGGTTCATCTCCTTGCCTCTGAATCGCGAGCGTCACCTGGCGAACGGCCTTTGGCGCTTCGGGGACAAAGGCAAACCCAGTGATGGAATCAAGCCCGGCCGGTCGTGGGACAGGAAAAACGGCGCGTGTGAGTTGCCCTTCGACCGGTATCTCAAAACCCTTGCCCGCTCGCACCTCTTTGTAGCCCCTTGGAAATGTGGGAGCAGGATTCGGGATAGCAGGCTGCTTGTTTCCTTCGGGCATCCCCTCTCGAATCCATTCCTGAATTTTTCTTAACTCGTCCGGCGTGAGAGGTGTGATATCAGAGAGCTTTCCCACTTCGGATTTGGCATCGATTGGAGGCATCTGGGCGGTTAGGGCGACTTGTCGGAGAAGAACGCTGTGACGCCTTGCCTCTGCGTATGTGGAGAGCGCAAACGGACCCATGCCGCCCGGTCGGTGACATTGGATGCATTTCGCCTTTAGAATTGGTCGGACATCCTCGCTGAATGTTACTTTTCGCTGCTCAGCGGACAATCCGGAAAGCACGGCCATTCCAGCGAAAACCGTCCAACAAATCGAACGCACTCTACTGATCTCTGAGGATAAAGACGGAGTAGGGTTCAGCGACTAACTGGTGGAAGGAGACGCTACCCACGAAGAGGCGTTCGATGAACCCATGACCCTGAGCTCCCATCACGAGCAATTCGGCTTGGGTGGCTCTCATGTGTTCGGCAATGACCTTATTGGCTTGTCCTTCCTTGATGGTGTACTCGGCATCGTACCCATGCTGGGATAGCTTTCCAACGAGCATGCGTCCCTTTTCATCGAGCTTCTCAGTAA
>JAFAFM010000021.1 GCA_023423495.1 Armatimonadota bacterium | reverse complement strand
GGTTGAAGCATTGGCCATGAGCATCCTTTCGATGTCCCACTCGTGATCGAGATCTTGTATCCGCTCGTTAATACGGTCTCGACTAGTACCGATTTCTTCAAGACGCTGCTCGGTTTCTCGATAAATCCGTTCGTTAACGTCCGGATCCGTGTTGTCCCGTAACCGCTGAGTCGTGGATGGAATCGCCATATTCTGATAAGACGATTCTTGTAGGTTGCCAGGCGAGTCTCTACCCTCCAAAGAGCCGGCCAACCTGGTAGATGATTACCGCGGAGATGTAGGCCAATGTCGTCATGTAGAAGAACACAAAGACGGGCCACTTCCAGCTATTGGTCTCCCGCTTGATCGCCGCCAATGTCGAGCTGCATTGGCAACATAGCGCGAAGAAAACCATCAGCCCGATCGCCGTCCAGATATTCATCAGGGGACGACCATCGGGCCAAGTAGCCTCCGCGATCGCCGATCTCAAGCTCTTGTTTTCCTCGTCGGTGTCCTCACCAACGCTAAAAATGATCCCCAAGGAAGGCACGACCGTTTCCCTGGCAGGAAACGCGCTGAGGATTGCAGTGGTGATCCGCCAATCGAATCCGGCAGGTACGAAAACCGGCTCAAGGAACCTTCCAAAGCGGCCGAGGTATGAGTTTTCGAGCTGTCGCTGAGCCACAAACGTGGACTGAGCCGCCTCAAACCGCTCATCCGAAGTCGACTTGCCCAGCGATGTCCACTGCCGCTTGAAGGCCTGACCAATCGCGCCCTCGTCAGACCTCGGGAAGTAGGAAGCGGCCCAGATGATAATGGACATCACAACGATGATCGTGCCGGCCGTTTTGACGAATACCTTGCCTCGGAAGTACATGGCCAGGAGAACGTCTTTCCACTTCGGCCACTGGTAAGGCGGTAGTTCCAACAGGAATGGGAGCCGCTTGCCCTTTAACAACTTCCGGTTGAGAATCCAAACGATTGGTATCGAAATGACCAAGCCCACCATATGCATGGCAAACAGAGCAATACCCGCCCAAATCGGCCCAAATTTTGGCTCTACGAAGATGCCGATCAGAAGAAGATAAACGGGCAATCGGGCCGAGCAGCTCATTAGAGGAGCCACGAGGATAGTAGCCAATCGAGCTTTGGCGTCGGGCATAACCCTTGCTGCCATGATGCCGGGAATCGCGCATGCGAAGCTGGAGAGTAGAGGTATGAAGGCACGGCCGTTAAGCCCACACCATCCCAAGAGCCGGTCCATCATGAAGGCTGCTCGGGCTAGATAGCCGGTACCTTCCAAGATTGCGATGAAGAAGAATAGAACGACGATCTGAGGGAGAAAGACAAGGACTCCACCGACTCCCGCGACAAGTCCGTCGACAACAAGCGACTGAAGAATCGGAACGCTCTCAAGTTTGGGTGAGATCCAGTCACCGAGAGCGCCAAACAGCCACTCGATGCCGCCCATCAAAGGTTCGGAGAAACTATAAATGGATTGGAAAACCAGGTACATGACCGCCAGGAAGATTCCAAATCCCCAAACTCTGTTGGTCAGGATCGCATCCAATTTGTCGGTTGTGGATTTTTTGGCTGGCTGAGCCGGCTTGGTTAATACTTGGTTGGCGACATTTGTCGCCCAGGCATAACGTTCCCGTGTGCTGGCCTCTTCGTTCTGGACAGGATCTGCCTGCACCGCTTCTGCAGCCGCAACGTAGTCTTCCTCAAGTTCAGGAAAGTCTCGAGCGTAGGTTGCAACGGGTGAATCGCTATCCCGGAGCATATCGTACAGATCTGCCCTCGAAACGTCCTCGCCAATACGAGCCATTCGCTCTCTCAGCTGTTCGACTTTCGCTTCGGTGGCCTGGGACATCCCGAACACCAGTCGCGGAACCCGAGGGGATTCGGTGTTCCGACGTATCGCTGACTTGAGCTCCGCGATCCCCTTATCCTTGTGCCCGACCACCGGGATCACTTCGACACCAAGCGAGTCCGACAATTGCTTGATATCAAGGGTGAGCTTCTTACGGTCTAACCGGTCGACCATTGTCAAAGCAACGAGCATTGGAATATCGAGCCCAGCGACCTGGCTGTACAAAAAGAGGTTGCGCTCAATGTTTGAAGCATCGACAACACAAACCAGGAGGTCCGGCTTTGGCTCACCGGCCACTTCACCAACGATGGCATTGGCCGCCACGCGCTCGTCTTCAGAGACAGCCTTGAGACTGTAAAGACCAGGGATATCGATGAATTCGAAGACGCTTTCGCCGATCGCGACTTTGCCAGAGATCCGCTCGACCGTTACGCCAGGATAATTGCCGACCTTTTGATGGGAACCGGTGAGCGCATTGAACAGGGTGGTTTTCCCTGCATTCGGGTTTCCCACAATCGCCACAACGGCGGGCTTAGCTTGAGTCTGCAACATGACGCGGAATTAGTCCGCCAATTCCAAAACGAAGCCTCCGGTTTCACCCTTTCGGAGGCACAGGCGATACCCACGCAAATCGATTTCGATCGGATCGCCAAACGGAGCGACTTTCACAACTCGAAAGGTCGTCCCAAGGGTCAGCCCCATCTCTTCGAGGCGTCGACATTCCGGAGTGTTGCTCTCGACTGCGCTTACGCGCACCGTCATGCCTTGCTTTAAGTCGGAAAACGTCATTCTTGGACCGCTAACCACGGACATACAAATAATCTACCCAAAAAAGTCAAGATTCTTTTCTTCCGTAGGACGATACAAACTTTATCACTTCAAGACAACTCTGAATAGCGCAGGGTCGACCTTGCCGTTCGGGACCAGATTGACGTCCCATTGGCTCACAACGCGCACGGTTTTTGGATTGGGACCCTCTTCAATGGCCACCACAAGGAATTCTGTGTACTGGACCAAATCGCCTTCGGCGGTAATTGCCATTTGGTATTCGCCCGATTTGGGAGCTGCACCATAGGGCCGGAAATCTCCCTGAATCATTGTCACTTCTTTGCCGTTAATGGTCTGGGTGCCTGTTGACCGGTAGTTAATCCACTGTGCACGCCGATAAACCAAGTCGTCCCGACCGGCAATTGCTACGTCGAGAGGCATCGAGCGGTCGCCGATGCTCTTGCTTGAGGCCGAATAGATCGAAGCCAAGTCGTGACCCTTCCGAACGCGCTCGTTGTAGACGGGTTCCGCCAAGCGGAGGCCTGGCGCGGATGCGTATTTGTCGTTTGGCACTTGATAGGAGAAGATCTTTCCGTCACTTGTAATCAGCCATGAGCTTGGCGCTTCCGGATCAGGATTGGCCGAGTTCTTCTTTTGCCGAATGTAAAGTTTTGACGGCCGCTCGTATTGGATCCAGGTGTCCATGCTGGCTGCACCCGCCTCCGTTTTCACCGTCAGTTTTATCGTTCCCGTCAAAGTTTGCGCCGCATGATAGCGGGCAAGCATTTTTTGGATGAGTTCTTTTGCAGAGTCCCCCTGAGGTGTAAGCGTAACGACGATAAGCGACAACGCATGAGTCAGCATGAGTTCAGTTTCCTCTTCTCCAGTCCACATCCTGGACGTTTTTAAGTCGGTTTGCGGTTCGCGCGGCCACGAACAGCCAATCGGACAAGCGGTTCACATAGATTCTGACCGTTTCGCGGACAGCATCGTTTTGGTGCAATTCAAGAAGCGTACGCTCGCAGCGCCGGCAAATGCTCCGGGCGAGATGCAGGCGAGCAGCTTCTTCCGAGCCTCCCGGCAAGATAAAGTTTCGCAACTCCGGCAGTGACGCGGTCATTGCGTCGATTGAGGATTCCAGAATTTTTGCTGCTTCATCAGAAACAGTCTCGAACCTATCCTCGCCCGGTGAGGCCAACTCTGCGCCAACCTCAAACAAGGTGTTTTGAATTGCGCCCAGGTGTTCATCCAGTTCCGCCACGCCCAAACAGCGAGCCCACCCAATTGCTGCGTTGAGCTCATCGACGTCCCCAATTGCGGAAATGCGGAGGCTGTTTTTCGGAACTCTCTGACCACCGATCAAGCCCGTACTACCGGCGTCTCCCGTCTTCGTATAAATCTTCACTTGCCCGACTTCAATACCATCCAGACGAAGATGGGGAGATTCTTGGCCTTGGAGATTTTCTTGGGGTTCAAAATCAATCGCCATAGCCATTCCAACTTAAGCTTCTGAAACAGAAG
>JAFAFM010000019.1 GCA_023423495.1 Armatimonadota bacterium | reverse complement strand
CCCAGGGGCTGCGCAACTTCGCAGGTAAGGTCGATTCCTCTTGCCGCGGCCTTGATGGTGACCGCGTTGTAGATGGCGGGAAGGGAATCGGTCGGGAAGCGACAGGCCACGACAGGACCCAAAACTTGGATGACTTTGCCGATACCAGGCATGCTAAATGAATTTCCTCCGAGGCGATTGGATGGGCGAGGTCTTGCCTCTGGCCTTCGGGCGGAAAGTATACCTCTCGGCCGTTCGTTCGCATCCAGCTTTCTTTGGGACCTTCTTTCCTGCCGGGCTTATTGCTAATTTAGACGGTCCGTACCAAAAGTTCGGTCATCATGTATCGCGTGGGAGGGGAAATCCGAAACCAGGAACCTGCATCTTTGGACGAAGAATTGTCTCACCTTTCCCATGCACCGCTGGGAGCCAAATTGGCCCACCATGCGGATGGTATTGGTCAAGAGCCGCACACGCACCCCAACACTTGGAGGTTAGAACCAGCCGGCACCGGCCAGAGGCTCGTTGTCGGACCTTCGCACGACTTCTTGAAGATCCTATTGGTGCTTTGCAAATGCATTCCAGAGCCCTATCAACTGCTTTATGTTCTTTCTGTCCCAAGAGGGTCAGAGCCCGGTCGGTACCAGATGGAAGGCACACTGGACTTTGAGGAACTTCAACGATTTGTCATGCCCTATCAATCTTTCTTGGAAGGAGATGCGCGGCACCATTTATGGATTCATTCGCCTAACTCCGGCGCCACATTGGTGTATGACAAACACAACTTGATTTACGCTTATGGACCGATCGAGGAATTCATCTCGAAGTTAAAGGAGATGGGGCTGCAGGAAGGAGAATTCGAGCTTCCGTTTCCGCACTATCACAACTACTTTTCCGAGTACGACTCTTTCGAAAAGCAAATCATCGGGAATCACAAGTGGAAGCGGACGCCCATTGTGCCCGGCGTAGACGATTAACCCTTCGTCTTGGTCGATCTCAATTTGTTTAGGGTGAGGAGGACAGCCTTATCCTTTTCCATTCGGCTTAATTCGTGATATCGCTTGGGGGTCCATTTGTCCAAAAAGCCACGGATCATAAGCAACTGATTATCCGAAGTGGCCTGCTTGAACGATGGATTGCCCGCCACCTTGCGGAGTTGGGGCGACTGGGACCACTGCACGGCCAAATTGGAAAGCTTTGGGCTTGGCTCAGAACTGCTCGCCATTGCGTCCGAAGGTAATAGCTGAACCGCAACGGCAATCGCGACCAATGCTGCCACGCATACGAATGCCGAAATCGTCTCCCACTTTGAACTAGATTCCATCTCCACGAAATCTATTCTTGGAACCTAGAAATAAGTTTTTAACCGGTAAAGCTACAAGGAGTTCGGCGTTCTAGCCGCCCTGGAGCCGTTTTTCCAGCTCTTCGAGCTGCTTATCTGCTTCCGACTGAAGCTTTTCTTCCGCGACTGGATCCACTGGCGCTTGACCATTGGATGCCGAAACGGTGACCGTCTGCTCTTCGGTGGCTTCGACGGGCGCAGCTTTCATACCCAATCTCTCTTCCAGCTTTTGCAGTTCGGCTTCGGCCTCATAGTCCATCGCCTTATCCTGCATCTGCATCATCTTGCCTTGCACGGAATCGGCTTGCATCTCAGCGCGGGCATCGGCCTCGCTTTGCATCATCTTGATCCGCTCACTGGCGGCGCCGAAGGATTCAAATTGGTTCTCGAAAGTAAGTCCATCGAGTGCTTTGGCAATGGAATTTTGGATTTGGGCCTGTTTCCATTGCGCCTTGAGGGCGAGGGCTTCGGCGGTCTTCTTGCGGACCTCTTCCTCTTGCCGCTTGATCGCGACCTTCACGGACTCGACCACGGCGGCAGCCTTGTTGTAGCTCTCGGTGAGTTGGGTGATGACCGCGTCATTGGTCATCTTCTCGCGCATGAACTGCTGAGCTAATTCCCGGTTGCCTTGCTTTAGCGCCATAACCGCGTTTTGCTCTAGCGAAGTGGACTTCTTGTTTGCCTCTTCGAGCATCCCCTGCAGTCGGTTTTTCTGGGTTATAGCCTGAACTGCCTTTTCGCGGTTGCTGATAAGCGCGGCTTGCATATCCCGCCGCGCCTGATCCAGCATGATCTCAGGGTCTTCAACCTTGTCCATGGTTCGGTTGAAAAGCGCTTTGAGCCAGTTGAAAAATCGTCTCATTATTCAGTGTCCAGGCAGCCCGTTAGGCTTCGCCGTATTATACACGTCGTAGGTTCATTCGACGTTGCAAAAGCCGTGACTAGGCCTTAGCTGGCTTAATCCGAAGGCTGTTGATTGCGTCCTTTTCGATCGATTGGATCGACGTGGGACTGTTTTGCGTGGCAAACCGAATGTTGTAGGTGTGCTCACCATTCACTACGATGTAGACTATCTCGTATAACTCGCCACCGTCAATCTTCGTGGTCTTTGCCTCTAGTCGACCCGCCTTTCCGATCGGCAGATCCACATATTGCACGGGACCTTCCTTGAGCATGCTTTGCTTTGCTTCTTCCACGGCATCTTCCAGTGACTTGGGCCCATCGTCTTTCCGCTTAACTCGATAACTCGTTCGCTCCTCGCCCGGAATTGGTCGACTGGAATCGTTGACCCAAAGCAATATTCCCTTGGCTTCCAATTCGGCAGTTTCCGGTGGTGCGGCCGTAGGATCAGAGGATTCAGTCCCTGCTCCGCTGCCACCCACGCCCGAATATTCGCTCGAGGGGCCGTCTCCAGAACCGAACATCGATTCTCCAAGGGTCGGAGCGAGGAAGGAATCAGGCGTCCCGCGCTTCCACCCTGGCATGACGGCGATTGAAACTGACCCATCACTCGAGGTCGCTATTTTTGCGCCTTGGACGGGCTGGGCGGGGCCGGGATCCTTCACCACCACAACGGGACCCTTTTTGCAGCCAAAAGCCGCGCCGATGATGAGAGCAAGAATGATCGTTCGTTTCATTTGAAAATCGATTGTTAGGATAGTACAACTACGCATCTTCTTCGGAATCAATTTCCGATTTTTCCTTGGCTACACGTTGCCTTTGCATTTCCATCCTCATGAAGAAGCCGCCCGCAACAATAAAGACCAATACCAGCAGGGAGCACGCAGCCGCGATGAAGAACCCGGCGGGCGACTTGAGAAGGTAGTCCCAACTGCGTTCCATTCTGGGTTCCATTGACCAAGTCTACTTTGGCATGGGGTGCAGAAACGCTGTATTCTCAGGTCGTGGTAACGGGTTTGCACACACTGATCGCCCAAGTGTCTGACATGGATCTGTCTCTTAAACACAACTCCGAGCCCACGAGACG
>JAFAFM010000007.1 GCA_023423495.1 Armatimonadota bacterium | reverse complement strand
GCACCATAGCGCATCGGGTCTCGATGATTGCGCCCTCTTCCGGCATGATTTCGGCGACCGAGCCCTGGATGTAGGCTTTGATGTCGACAGGGATGGAGGGTTCACGAACGAGTGCGTTCCCCGTTACTTCCGAAATGGATTCGATCGTGCCGTCGAAATCACTTTCCGCAGTCGGCGCCTTGAACAGTCCGAAGAGCTTCTTGCCTTCTGCAAGCACTTGACCCTTGGCAACGGAATCGCCAACCTGCATACGGACCATCTGCAAAACGTCTTTGGGCTCCACGCCAAGTTTCTCGGCCAGCTTAATTGTTTGAAGCGGTCCAGGAAGCATGGCTTGGGCAACGACTTGCTCAGGGGTGACGGCATCACCCTGTTTGACCAGCACCTCTCCTTTGATGGGGAGGCGGCGGATGCGGCGAACCGTAATATCGCTGCTGACAGTTAGTCCCGGGGTGTATGCGCTAGCCAAACTTCAATACCTTCCTAGATAGCGCGCGCGAAGCACGCAGATCAAGCGCAGATTGTACCGGACGGCAGGTCGGAGTTGTGGTACACCAAGGGCATGGTGTCCGCCGACCATTCCAACCATATCCTGACATCGCTTAAAGAATCTTCTTTAAGTGGGCGCGCCCTAAGAAGGGAAGCCATGTTGCTCTTGAGCGCTTTGGACGGTTACGATTGGTGCGGAGTGTATCGGCTTGATATCGATGCGCTAGAGTTGGATGCATTTGTCGGTGATCCAACCGAGCACACCCGAATTCCGGTTGGCGTTGGAGTGTGCGGAACGGCTGTCGCGATGGACCAGAATCAAGTGGTCGAAGACGTGCGGAAACTGCAAAACTACCTTTCCTGCTCAATCGATACTCGGAGCGAGATCGTTGTCCTCATTCGCCGCGACGGGGATATCTTAGGTCAGATCGACATCGACGGCCACACGTTGGGAGCGTTCGATAGTTCAGACGAACGCCTCCTAGAGTCCGTGGGCGAAATCCTGGCCAGCCGCTGGGAGTAGTACAATCTCGAATCGGAGAGATGGCAGAGTGGTCGATTGCGTCGGTCTTGAAAACCGAAGGGCAGCAATGCCCCAGGGGTTCGAATCCCCTTCTCTCCTCCACTTGTACTTAAAATCGTAGATTTGACAACCACCCTTGGTTGTTAATGTAGGCACGTGTCTACGTAAGATCCGAAAACGCCAACCCTGATGGAACAGCTGTCGCCGACAATAACGAAATAAGCCTCTAATGCGATGTGCCAAAGTTAGAATGCTTCATTCCAACGGGCTATATGTACGGGTCTAACTATGGATTTGAATCCTACACAAGGTCACTCAGCGCCAAGCGCATTTAAGAGATGGCTATTGGCGGGCCACGTATCTGAGCCTAACGGCCCCCACGAAAGCGAACAAACCACCCACCAAACCCACCCGTGGTGGAAGGTCATGTGCCTTACGGGAGTCGACTACTTCTCTACCCTTGGTTACCAACCGGGTATCGCAGCGTTAGCCGCCGGCGCACTTTCACCGGTGGCAACATTGATCCTTGTCTTGCTAACGCTCTTCGGAGCCCTTCCGATGTATAAGCGCGTGGCGAGTGCTAGTCCACATGGTGATGGCTCGATATCCATGCTGGAAAAGCTGTTGTCTTTCTGGAGCGGCAAACTTTTCGTGCTGTCCCTGATCGGCTTTGCGGCAACAGGATTCATCATCACGATAACCCTCTCAGCCGCAGACGCAACCGCGCACATCATTGAAAATCCGATGTTCCGCTCGGCATTGGAAGGGAAGCAGGTTCCGATCACTTTAATTCTGATCGGTGCCCTTTCGGCAGTGTTCCTGAAAGGGTTTAAGGAGGCGATTGGCATTGCGGTACTTTTGGTCGCCACTTATCTGCTTCTCAATCTCATTGTTCTTTTTAGAGGCTTTTGGGAGATATTCGCCCGGCCCGAGCTGCTATCGAATTGGAAATCTGCGCTGCTAACGCAGCACTCCAATCCTGTGATGATGCTGGTCGCGGCGATGGTGGTTTTTCCGAGACTTGCCCTTGGCTTGTCTGGCTTCGAAACTGGCGTTGTGGTTATGCCTTTGGTCAAAGGACATCCAAGGGACGATCCAGACAAACCCGCAGGAAGAATCCGGAATACGGGCAAGCTATTGACGCTTTCAGCAGTGATTATGAGCTTCATGCTTATATGCAGCAGCTTTCTAACCACCATTCTTATCCCGGCCGAGGCATTTCAGCCGGCAGCTATCGACCACCCGGCAGGCGAGGCAAACGGGCGTGCGTTGGCCTTTCTTGCTCACTCGCTTCTTGGAGAGTTCTTCGGAACACTCTACGACTTCAGCACGATCTTCATATTGTGGTTTGCCGGCAGTTCGGCTATGGCCGGACTTCTCAACATCGTTCCGCGCTATTTACCACGTTACGGAATGGCTCCGGAGTGGACAAAGGCGGTCCGCCCGCTGGTTCTTATTTTTAGTGGTATTTGTTTTCTGGTCACAATTGCTTTTCGAGCAGGAGTCGAAATTCAGGCCGCGCCCTATGCAACGGGAGTTTTGGGCTTGATGACTTCAGCAACGTTTGCTGTGACGGTTGCGGCGAAGCGTGCTGGCCAACGGGCTGCTACGGTCGGATTCGGCCTCGTTACGATCATTTTCATCTACACGCTTGTAGTGAATATTGAGGAGCGTCCTGAAGGGCTTCTCATCGCCGGGCTTTTTATCATTGGAGTGATTCTAACGTCTGTGATTTCCAGGGTTTGGCGAATGCTCGAGTTACGTGTCGAGGACGTAGCCCTCGATCCTGAAGCACAGAGAATGGTTATGGAGACAGCCGAACTTTGTCCCATAGTGCGGATCATCCCAAACCGCCCAGAAGAGAGAGACGAAGCGGAATACGACCGCCAGGCAGAGGAGGCTAGGTTAGACCACCAAATTCCGTCGCAGGAGTGCATCCTTTTCCTCGAAGTGTATATAACCGATCCCTCTGACTTTTCGGGAAGGCTCGAGGTATCCGGTGTCGAAGTAGGCAAACACCAGATATTGCGGGCAACCGGCACTGCGGTTCCCAATTCCATTGCCGCCTTTATGATTCAGGTCCAGAAAATGACAGGAAAGAGATCGCACGCTTACTTAAACTGGACTGAAGGAAACCCAATCGCCTATCTGTTTCGGTACTTGATTTTTGGTCAGGGGGAGACTGCTCCTATTACTCGCGAAATCTTGAGAAGATCAGTGCCAGACAAGTTAGAACGGCCGGTCATCCACACTGCGTGACACCGAGATGGCTAATCGGAGGCACGTTCAGCCGGATGGTAATTTAAATTCGGATTTCCAACTTGGAGACTCTCAAAGTTCGGAGGATCAACATTCTTCAAATGTGGAGGCCGAGCAAAGGTTTCGTGGTAGGCAGAACTTGAGGGTGAAAAAATCTGCAACGAGTTCTGATACTGGAGCAGCAGATCTGCTGACCCTAAACTTGACCAGCAGACTCTGCAAAAAGAACTTTACTAAGTACGTCAGCGGGCTTCGGCTTTCTTCGCAGCCCGCTTCCTTAGGAATGCAACTCCAAGTGCACCTCCGCCCAGAAGCATCGTCGCAGGCTCTGGAACGGGTTCGCCATCTGGATTGAAGTCCGTGGTAGACCCTCCGATGCGAACTTGGCGCACATCTTCCACACCAACCGTCGTGGTGAAGCTCGTATTAAGAATGTATTGCCCGTTAATGGCTTGAATTCTGAAGAAGTTTTGGCCCCCGCCTGTTAAGGCGAAGCTGGCGTTGACATCCGGGCCGACCAACTGATCGACCGTGAAGTTAACAAAGCCATCTGCCAATGCATTGATGTTGAGAATGAGTGAGGTGTAGCCCGCAATCGGATTGTTGTCCAAGAAAATGGAAAGATCGTCGAATGAGCCGTCGAGGGCGGCGACTCGTGCCTGTCCGCCAGCAGGAGTGTCAAGGGTTTCGTCACTGAGGAAGGCCACGATGAATCCGGTGTTGTTCGTCAGCCCCTCAACTGGATTTCCTTGGTTCACTAGCCCGGGCTCGTTGAACAAAATGTTTTCGTCTCCCGGAAAGTTTCCGGGACCGGAGAAGAAGATGATGTCGGCATGAGCGACACCTACCGCTGCTAAAACCGAAGAGACCGCAACCAACTTATTAAGAACCATGAGTTTTTCCAATCCGACCCAAAGCCTTACTCCACCGCGCCGGTCAGAGAGGCTTCTTAAGCGGTTAAGGCGGAAATCATGCCGAGAAAGAACAGACCCTCGGAAACTGGCAATTTTGCCATCGGAGAATCCGGGATAATAGAGACCGCAACCCAAGACTTTTTCCATTCGGTGGTTGCGTTTTTTCTCTCCGACGCCATGAACATTAGGCACGTTTAAAGAACTTATGCCAACCGAAGATCCAGAAAGTAGGCGCGATTTCTTGGGCGGGCTCTTTACGTCGGCCGGCAAAATTGTCCACCGTCGGTTGGGCCAAACATCGGAGCGAAGCTCGCCCACAGAAGGGCACGTCGAAAGCTATCTTCCGATTCACCGCCCGCCCGATTCAGTTCGAATCATGGTTGGCGGCGAGCAGCATTTCCTGCAGGCGATGCGCGGCGGGTATTGGGATGGTCCGGGCCTCGCGCTTCGGACGATGGTCCTGACGGATCGGATTCGATTTGTGCTGGAGTGCGAATCGCCAGAGCCTGTGGAGTGGATTTGCATTCGTTGGCAGGACGACATCCGAGGGATCCGTCGTTACCTTTCAGGCCCTTCCTTCCCTAATGAAAATCTGATGGAGTGGAC
>JAFAFM010000351.1 GCA_023423495.1 Armatimonadota bacterium | reverse complement strand
CATTGCAACTGCGCTAAGCACAACTGCCCTTGTGAAATTTTTCATCCAGTTTTTCATGGCTATCTCTCCTTACGTCCATTGGAAAACGAAGGTTCGGAGCCTAATGTTCGGCTGTGCCCGGGACTCGGACCATGGGATTTAACCGGAAGGTCGTAGACTATTATCGTGAGTTTCTCGCCCATTTCTGAGGCTCTGGACGATCTCAAAGCCGGCAAGATGATTATCGTTGTCGACGACCCGGATCGCGAAAACGAAGGTGACTTGGTGTGTGCGGCGGAAGCCTGCACGCCGGAGATCATGAACTTCATGATCACCCATGGTCGCGGCGTCCCGTTTATTCCAACCGCCGCGGAAAGGCTCGTCGAACTTGGCATCCCGATGATGACCAAGCAAAACACTGCCCGCCATGGAACAGCGATGGCTGAGATGGTGGATGCCCTTCACGGAACGACAACTGGCGTGTCTGCTTTCGACCGGGCCAAAACAGTGGAGGTCTTTGTGGATGACAATGCCACGCCGGAAGACCTCGGACGACCAGGTCACATCATTCCACTGAGAGCGGAAAGGGGTGGCGTGCTTAAGCGTGCTGGGCACACCGAGGCGATTGTCGACCTTTGCATCCTGGCTGGATTCAAACCGGTGGGATTGGGGTGCGAAATCCTAAACGACGACGGCACGATGATGCGCCTCGACAGTCTGCTGCCCTTCGCTAAAAAGCACGCCCTGAAGATCGTAACGATCGCCGATCTCATCGCCTACCGGCGAAAGAACGAGAAGTTGGTCACCCGGGTTGCGGGTCCGATCGATTTCCCAACCAAGTTCGGGCATTTTCAGTTGTTTGCCTACGAGACCAGCGTAGAACCGCACCCGTATGTTGCCATCGTAAAAGGTGACGTTTGTTCGGAAGATCCCGTTTTGGTCCGCATCCATTCCTCCTGTCTCACCGGCGACTTACTGGGATCTTTGCGATGCGATTGCGGAGACCAGCTTCAGATGGCATTGGAAAAGATCGAAGAGGTCGGGCGCGGTGTGGTTCTGTACATCGCACAGGAAGGAAGGGGCATCGGCCTGATCAACAAGCTGAAGGCTTACGAACTGCAAGACGGCGGGTTGGATACCGTGGAAGCAAATGTTGCCCTGGGATTCAAAGCGGACCTTCGTGACTACGGCCTCGGCGCTCAGGTGTTGGCCGATTTGGGGTTGAGGAAGCTTCGGCTGATGACCAATAACCCCAAAAAGGTGAGCGGACTTCAGGGATATGGATTGGAAATCGTCGAGCACGTTCCCCTCATTGCAACCCCAGAAGCGCCTCGCCAAAAGTACATGGGCACTAAGCGTGACAAGCTTGGGCACATCCTGCCAGATTAACGATCAGCCACGTAGAGTGCGACGATCAGGAACGATTCCTCAACCTGATGCTGCGCGAAAGTCTCGGTAACCTTGTCCGGCTGTGCTTTTGCCAAGGTCTGGAGCGCCTGGACTTCCTGTCCAGAACCATACTTGTCCACGGCTGACCGCAGCCGCTTGTTAGCCCGCATGGCTGTTTGTAGGCCCTCCAGCAGGAGCGTGTCGCGCTCAAATCCTTCCGCCAACATCAGCCGATACACCTTGTCCTCCAACCCTAAGAGGCAGGCGGCGCCGAGTAAGGACCGTCTTCTTGCTGTCGGGGTGCGCTGCTTCTTGGCCTCGGCGAGAATGGTATCCAGATCGGAAAGTTCGCCGACCGAGCCAAGCGCATAGACAAGTTCGCTGGTTGCCTCATCCTCGTAGTAAGCCAATGCATCCCGGACTTGCGCCGCCGCATCGGTCAGCTTAAGTTCCGACACTGCCTCGGCGGCGGCAATCCGCACGCTCGGATGAGGGTCGACCAAGGCATCCGCGATTTCCGGGCTCGCTTCGGTTGACCCAAGCACCCTGAGAGCCTGCAGGCTTGCACGACGTAAGTCGGGGTCTCCCGTCTCGGCTGCGACCGTCCGCAGCGCCTCGACCGCGTCATGGCTGCCAAGTCGACCGAGCGCCTTTGCCGAAGCTCGGCGCAGGCTTGATCGCGGGCTTCGAAGGAGTTTGGAAAGCTCCGGTCCCGCCGCGGGGTTCCTCATCTCGCCTAATGCTTCGACAGTCTCCTCCTCGATCAAGTCTGGATGGTCTTGGATGTGCCTAATGAGGCTCTCGGCCAATCGGTCGTCACCCAACCGTCCGAGCGCACGGGCCGCATTTCGGCGAACATTTGGCGAGGGGTCCCCCAATGCCTTTACAATCTCGTCGCTGGCCAGGGAAAGACCGTGTGTGCCGACGCTGTGGATCGCGGCGGCCCGTGTCTCGGCATCGGATGTCCGACTCAAAGAGCGCATCGCCCGCACTCCTCGAGGTGTCACCTTACGCAAGTCTCGAAGCGTGCGCTGAACCATGCTGGAGCCCTCCTCCTTAACTGGCGTGAGGAAGAAAAGTGCGAGCAGACGCAGCGCGAATACCGAAATGAAAACCCACTTGTAAGCGATTTCGGGGCCAATCTCCGGTCGGAGAATGGCCATGAGCTGGGCGCCAAGCAAAGGAGCCAGACCACTTACAAGACTCTGCACGGCCAGGCCCGAACCGATGTAACTGGCTCGGTCCTCCACGTTTGCCGTCGAGAGCAAAAGGTTGAATTGTGTGAGGTTTACACCGCACCAGAACAAACCGCCTAATAGATGGCTGACAAGCAGCACGATAATGGAGAAAGTGAGGTTCGATGGATCCGTCATTGCCCATCCGATCGGACTCAACGCGATGCCGAACCCCGCGAGGATAAGACACGGCTTGTTCCCATATTTGTCGGATAGAAATCCCCACAAACCTGCGCTGGCGACCGTGCCGGTGGCTTGCATAATTGCCGTCACCTGGAACCAAACGAACGGCATCTTCAACGATTCAAGGGCATACGCAGCATACAAGTTGCCCGCGAACGTCTGCCCCAAGAAGAACATTGATAGGAAAATCAGCACGCGCCGAAAGTTCTTGTCCCGGAACGGCGCGGCGAAGGTCGAAAGCCCTTCGCGGACGCTCTGCCGGGCGACATTTTTGCGCTCCAGGTTTCGCATCTTCATGAAGAAGAACATGCTGAGCGCGGCGCAAAGCACGCCCAATCCGTACACCACCGCGTACCCTACTTCAGGCTGCTTGGCAGCCTGGAATCGGTCGAGGATAAAACCACCCAAGAGACCAACTGCCGCCGCGACGGCGGTCGCGATTGCCTGGCGTCGAGAAAAGTACCAACCCCGGGAATTAGACGGGATTAATTCAGCCAGCCAGTCGTTGTAGGTGGAATTCACCAGGGAAATCGAGAAGGCTGCGATCGAAATGCAGGCAACCAAAATGAAAAGCCGAATCTCATTGGCCAATGCCAGCAGAGGCAACAGAACCACTGGCACATACATGAATCGCCACAGCGCGCCACCTGGCGCGATAAAACCCTTGTAACTCGGGAATCGTCTCGCGAACACGGCGCCGGGAATCTGCATGACGCCTAAAGCAGCCGGCACCGCGGTGACAATTCCGATCCAGATGTCGCCTCCGCCCAGGTACTTTACGAAGCCGACGAGGAACGCGCCAGTGACGAGGGTGGCGAACGCGGTTGAAAACGCTACGTCCAAATTGGCAGCCCGCAGCGTTCGAAGAACCTCTAAACGCGATGGCGGGTTGTCTCGCTCTGGCACCAGTTCATTTTGACCGGGAGAAATACTTCAGCCGGGCAAAAGGCTGGATTCACTTACCGCTTGCGGGGTCTTTCCACTTCCAGTCCGAAACGAAAGCGCTTTCCAATAGTGCGTACAGCTTCGAATCTTTACTCTTCAACCCGTCGCGATTCCAAAGTTCGTTGTGGACCCCGTTGCCACCGATTGGACCCTTTTGATTGCAGTCGAACCAGCTTTGGACACCCTCGGCCCAATACTCGTCCAGGTTCGTTTCGGCATAGGTGTTCTTCCACGCGCCGTCCGCCTTCGCGGCGTCAAATGCATTCCGCAGCCTTGTGCGAAATTGCTTATCCACCGCTTCCAAGCCGAAGTTCAGCACAGTGTG
>JAFAFM010000346.1 GCA_023423495.1 Armatimonadota bacterium | reverse complement strand
GTCCAAGCGACTGCAGGGTGAAGGTATCGCCAAGCAACGCGAAGCGATCGTAGGTGGTTTAGCGCTTTCGGTGGATAGTCTGAAGGCGGCCATGCCGGATGCCGATGCAAACGACCTCATGCGGCTCGTTCTGATTAACCAATATTTCGATGCGTTGCGCGACGTTGCCCATGGTGACAAGGCGAAAGTCATCTTCATGCCGACGTCTCCTAGCTCGGTTTCCAGTCTAGGTGAGGAAATCTTCACCAGCATGCTCAATGCCAACGAAGCGGCCGCGAATGTACCTGGCCAGCCTCGAAAAGCCCAGGCGCCCCCATTCCAATCCTAACCGTAAATCTTAAGGTAGGAGTTGATCTTGTCCATGTTCTGCCGACGTTGGACGTTGGTAGACGTGGCGCCGATCCCGATGGCATTTCCGTCGACATCATGGAGCTGAATGACCGGCGTAGGCTTGGAACCGCCCCGGTTGTTTGACATACGAGGCATGTCCATCACCGAAATCGTAGCTTGAGCTCCTTCAGGCAGCTGATATTCCTTGGTTTTCAGGATTGGACCAAGCTTTTGCGTTACGCTCAGCTTCCGCCCTTCAAGCTTGATGGACTCCGACGCCGCGGCGTGATATGCGGCGATCCACATCCCGACGCCAACACTGAAGAAGATCCCGTAGAAAGCAAGAAGTCCGAGCGCGGCCCAGCCGAACGCCTGCGCCATACCGCCGATCATAAAGGTGGCGTGAACAGCGGTGAAGCTGTTCCAGCCCAAACCAAAGATTCCCAGTCCTGCTGCGGCAGCCTTGTTGCCCGGCGAAACTTTGAGTTCAAGGACGTCGGGGATTGTGGACGTGGTCGGCAAACCGACTTCCTTGCGGGCAAGGCGTTCTGCCAACCTTTCGTTTACGGCATCCAAGCTCGCCCTGCCTGCAGGGTCGCCCGGGGCGAGCCGGCCCAGCTGCAATCTGAAATCCGTCTCGATGGATTCTAGTTCGGAAAGTGCGCTGTGCACAGTCTTGATAAGTTCCGGATCGGTTTGGGAGATGGACGCGAGTCGATCCTGTAGAGCCTTGCCTTGTTCTTGGAGTACCTCTGCGGTGGCAATCCTGTGTCGAACCTCATTCTCAGTGAGGATATCGTTCCCCAACACCAGCGGGGCAAACCTGGCAACCCATGCATGCGCCTCATCTCGCACTTGCTCGGGGTTCAAAGGCTGATCATCCACTGAATTGAATTATTGCCAATCTGGAAGCACCCGACCATTGTTGCGTCCCAGGACCTGACGTTCGGCAGGAAGGATCAAGTTCTGGGTGAGGGTCCAATCATAGGCGGCAACTGAGCCACTAGCCTGTCGACTAGTGGCGACTTTTCAGGAGAATTTCCAATGAGTGAATTGAATTCAGCCGCTCACGGTTGCGGCCTACAAATGTCTCACAACTCTACGATTCTTGGAGACCCAAGATGATTCAGGAGACACTGATTTACGGAACAACCACGCTTCGCAAAGCGGAAGCGAATGACGCAAAGGGCATAGCGAAAGCCTGGTATTCCGCTTTTAGCGGTGTAACTGATCGCCACGGCTTCCCGCGGGACTTTGAGTCTGAAGATGAGGTCCATGAACTCACGGATCACATCTTGGAATTGCCAAACGGGCAGACCACTGTTTTGGTCCGAGACGGCGAAATCATCGGTGGTGCATCGTTGTGGACAAGCGAAACGGTTGCGGGTATCGGGCCAGTGTTTGTTAGTCCTGAATATCAGTCAGGCGGATACGGTGGAATGCTTTTTAATGAAGTGTTGCGTAATGCCGAGGCATTTAATCAGGAATCCGTCCGATTAACACAGGCGGCGTTTAACTTGGTCTCGCTGTCGCTTTATGCAAAGCGCGGCTTCCAAGTGAAAGAGCCTTTAGTTGTGATGATGAATCCACCGGGAGCCCGGGCAATGCCAAGCGGCTATTCGGTGCGTCCAGCTACTCCGGATAACGCGGCTCCGATGGATGAACTGTTCCGGCGGAGTCACGGCCATTCGCGCAGAGCCGACATCGATGGCGCCATCGAGCACGGAACGGCAAGAGTCACCCTGAAAGATGGAGAGATGGTGGGCTATGCCACGGATTTGGGCTTTCTGGGACACGCCGTCGCCACGCGGAATGAGGGTCTTTATGCTCTTATCGCGTCGGTTGAGGAGTTCACGATGTCCGGGATCTTCGTGCCCACACGCAATGCGGAGCTTTTCGCGTGGTGCTTGGCAAACGGAATGCAGGCACGGTCACCTTGGAACCTGATGGTTCGCGGTTGGTATCAAACTCCGGCCGGTCCATTCCTTCCTTCAGCATTGTATTAAAGCTTCACGGGTCTGCCCGTCTTGGCGGATTCGTAGATCCCATGAATGATGCGGATGTCCTGGAGACCCATCTCTCCAGGCGTCCGAACCGTTTTGGCTCCTGATCGGATGGCCCCGGACATATGATCCATCTGGCTTGCCCACTGATTGCCGCCGGGCATGTTTAGCTTTTGGAAGCGGTAATTGAAGTTGTGCCCGTTGTAACCGGTGGCGTTGTCCGCCGTGAGCTTGCCCCTTGTCCCTAAGACCTCATACCAGTTGGCGCCGGCCCAGGAATAGCTGCTGCTACCCATGCCATGCAGTCCGGAGGGGAACTTCAAAATGAAGTGACAAGTGTCCTCCACTTCGGTGAATCGATCATCGCCGGGTGGGTTACTGATCGTGGCAAAGACTTCGCCTGGCTCTTCTCCGCTGAGGTAGCGCAATGCTTGCACTCCGTAGATTCCGATGTCATACATGGAGCCTCCCCCGCCCCGCTTCTTTTCCAATCGCCAAATGCCGCGTTGGGCGTTGAAGCCCATAGAGGTGTGGATCGACCTGAGCAGTCCCAGTTCCTTACGGCAGATCTCCATGGCTCGAATGTTGTGAGGTTCATAGTGACTCCGGTAGCCGATTTGCAACAGCTTTCCCGCCTTCTTTCCGGCATCGATCATTTCCTGACACTCAGCCACCGAATTCGCCATCGGCTTCTCGCAGCAGACGTGTTTGCCGGCTTTAAATGCCTCCATTACGAAGTCGCGATGGGTTCCTGGAGGCGTAATCACGTAGATCACTTCGATTTCTGGGTTGTTTCGGATCTGATCCCACTGTGAATACGAATAGCGGTTCTTGGGATCAATGGCGTACTGCTCTCCGAAGCGTGAGAGCTTATCTGGGGTTCCGCTGATTAGCGCGACTAGCTTGGTCTGCTTGCAATGCTGGATGTTTGGCAGAATCTGGTTGGTGGCATAGCCTCCAAGACCCAAAATGGCCCATCCGACCGGCTTAGGTGAAGGGTCTTGTCCAAGGCGTGGAAGTGCACTCGATATTCCCGTGGCGGCCATGCCAGTTAGCAGATCTCTCCTACTTAGTTCGTGAGCCATGCGTCAAGTGTAACCACGCTCGTCCAATGCTTACAACTTAGAATCCTCGCATTTGGACCTACCGGAGGAACAGGAAGTGCGCCGGATTCGCCTTAGATTCGTCGTTCTCATACAGGAGGTTTCGGTAAGTGATTACAAGACAACGAAGTTTATTGACGGTGGGCATTATGTTGCTGACCGCCGCAAGCGCACTCGCTTTCGAGTGGAGACAAGTTACGGTGGAGAGCAATGACGGCAAACGAGCCTATCGACGAGTGGAGCACGACGGCCGCGTCCGGTTGACCAGGCGACTGTCCGACGCTCCTTGTGTTCAAAACCGCTCTTGGGGTTTCGACCGGAATGGCATTTGGGTAGATCGCGGATGCCGAGCAGTTTTCGAGTACGAAGTGAATTCTGGCGGTGTGAATCGGCCCAGCGGAACTGAAACCCGACGCTTCAAATTGGAAAGCAACGGCGACCGGGAAACCAGAAATATCGACACCACTGGTGGAGTGCGATTGATCCGCAGACTTTCGGACAAGCCATGTGTGCAAGGCCGAAGCTGGGGCTACACGCGAAACCAGGTTTGGGTCGACGATGGGTGCCGAGCAGAGTTCGAAGTTCGATCCCGTGACGGATCGGGCGGAAGAGATCCTTGGCTCCCAGGGCCTGGCGGCGGAGTTCCGAACTGGGCCATCGGTAACTGGGATGGCAGCCGCCGAGGCGCTGAGAACTATGACATGGTGATCCGCTCTAATGGCGACTTGGTTCTTTATCGTAAGAACACGAGAACTGAGATTCGCCGCGGACAGGTGCGGGGAAGCCAAGTCGTTATCGGCAACGACATCTACAAGCTAGAGCGCAGCGGAAGAGATGGCATCGTCTTCACTCCGATCCGCTCCAACTCTGGTCCAATGCACTTCACAAAGGGCTAAGTCCCTTTTTAATAGGACCCATGGGGCGTTTCCTGAAAGTCTTGGAAACGCCCCTTTTTATTGCCCGTCATAAATGTACTTTCAACTATTGGAGGCTACTAATTGACGAAGATTAGTCGATTTTTTCTGATTCTTGGATCCGTTGGTATGGTGGCTGCCAGCGCGATCGCACAAGACACCCGGCGCGTAACCATCGAAAGCGAAGGCACTCGAAGGGAATACAAGCGGGTAGACCATGACGGATACGTTCGGCTGAGCCGACGGCTGTCTGATGCACCCTGTATTCAGGGCCGAAGCTGGGGCTACGATCGAGATGGCATTTGGGTAAGCAACGGATGCCGAGCCGTGTTCGAGTACCGAACCGGCTGGAATGGCCGTGGCGACAGGCGCGACGATCGTCGGGATGACCGTTGGGATGACCGATACGATCGGGAAGACCGCTGGTATGGTTCCTCGAACGCGGTTAAGGTGGAAAGCGACGATGGACGCTATAAGTCCAAGCGAATTGACACCCGAGGCGGCGTTCGGCTGCTTCGAACTCTCAGCGATGCACCTTGCATTCAGGGCCGATCTTGGGGTTATGACCGAGACCGAATCTGGGTGGACCGAGGCTGCAGGGCGCTTTTTGAAGTGGGCCGTGGCGGCGGTGGATACAACGACGACCGATACAACGGTGGCTATGGTGGTTATGGCGGGTACGACGAGTGCCCAACCTGGCTCCCGGGCCGATACTCTGGCTATGACAGTGGCCGAGAGCTCTCGGTGGTTATCGACCGAAACGGCCGCGTGACTCTTCGACGAAATTCGAACGGTCGCTGGGGCAACGACGAGTATGGATATTATCGAAACAACGCCGTCCACGTGGGTGGGCTGATATTCGATATTTTCCGCGACAATAACCGCGTTAACTTGCGATCGAACCGCGGTGGCAGCCGGTTCGACTTGCGCAAGATGTAATCTGGAGACCGATAGCCCCGGAGCTATTTTGCTCCGGGGCTTTCCTTTTTGTCCGATTGCAGATAGGATTGCGGCAGATATGGACCAAGCGCTCATCGACTCCTATCGGGAAAACGGTTTCGTCCACGTTCCGCAATTGCTCAATCGTGATGAGGCTATGCGATTTCGGGAAGCTGCGCTGGATGTTAGCCAGCGCCTAAAATCGCTCTATCAGGGACCGATTTTCAACCAGAACGTAAACGTGTGGCGCGAGGATGAGACGATGCGGGAGCTCACGCTTTTGCCGAAGCTTGCCGGGTGGGCCACCGCGCTTGCCGGCAAACCGCTCCGGTTGTGGCATGACCAAGTTTTGATTAAAGCTCCCCACAACAATGCGGCAACTGAGTTTCACCAAGACCAACCCTATTGGCCGCACCTGGATAGCCCTGATCCCATTTCCTGCAGGATCGCGCTTGGAGATGTTCGGGTAGAGGCAGGGTGCATGACGTTCATTCCCGGTTCGCACACCCGCACCGATCTCGCCATGCAGAATCTGGAAGACTCGCGAAGCCTATTCGACGTTTGTTCGGAATTGGAGTGGGAGCAGCGGTTGACCGTGCCACTGCGTGCGGGGGACTGCACCTTCCACCATGGCCGCTGTGCGCATATGGCGGGCCCGAACACTACGGACGAGGCGCGTGTGGCCCATGTGGTTATCTTTATGGATGCCCAGACCCGGTTTTCCGGATCTGAGCACGTGGTTACTCAGCCTTTGGGCTTGCGTCCGGGGGACCTTTTGGCAGGGGAGTTGTTTCCTCGCTCTGACCACTTAGTTGAAGCCTGAGCCTCGCGAAGGATTACGGACTCGCAAGCCCTTAGTGGACGCGTATTAGCTGGGATCGGCTCGCCATTTGCGTCATTAGAAGTGTAGTAAACTTCACCAGAATGACACAGCAGGTAGTCCCAACTTCCAAGGAGTATGTCTTCACCGTGTTGAATAACATAAGAGGTACCCTTGGTGCCCGTCGTACTTCCAGAGGTTTGCACCCTAATTTTAAAAGTTAATCCACTTATTTTTCGGAAAATGGATTCTGGACAATCCACTGTCACGAATCCACCATTCAGGTATATATACAGATAAGTTTCTTGGTCTAGGGTAGACGTTTTAACTCCAAAGTTTGAACCAGGTTCGAATTGATATCGATGATCCAAATGACTATCGATATAGCTTGGAGCTCCGCCGCTTAGCGTGCCCACAACGATGTCTCCATCATTTAACTCATGCTCACCCAGAACAGGCTCGCCATTCAGCGTCCAACCTTCTGTTGCAAACCACTGAATTGGAGTTGGCGTTGGCGTTGTCTTTAACATACTAGGATCTCCGTCATCTGGTCTTGGTTTTCTGCGAAAGCTGGCAGAAGATGGTTTCTGTTCACAATCGTAAGTGTCTCCTGAACCGTTACATAGGTAAACTACTGTGTCTGGAACGCTGATGGCAGTATCGTAATACAGTTGCTCGCAATCGACAAGTCCATCCTCTACGTAAACAGTAGTAGTGTCCATGTTGTCCACTGAAACAGCGTAAACTGTTCCCCTAGAGCCGGTCGATGCAGATTTTGTGGTTACCCTAATTTTGACCGCCAAAGAGTCATATTCATCAATGCTTATTTCGGAAAACTTACGATGCCATGTAACTTCCACAGAACCTTTTTCTAGATGAATATAACTATTTCCCTTACCTGCATCATGGCGAATGATCACCGAGGGATCGGAGGACTTCGAAAATACATAATCATGATCTTCTAAGCCGACAATAAGTGCATCGTATTCCGGAAGTCCACCGATATCTCGTCTTTCAAGTGTATCTCCTACGTTTACGGCTTGATGGTGTCCTTCCGGATCACTATTGCTGATCGCTTGTCCGTTTAGAGTCCACTGAGAACCTCTTATTACCCATTCGGCCATTTTTACTCCTTGCAGTATGCCTGCACCATTTCGAATCCTTTCAAGTCCAATTCCTTCGAATCTAAAATACAATCTGTCTGAATATGCCTTCTAGCCTCTTGGCCTAGCGCCAACCGAACACTTGCTTTGCTGGCACCGGACTGAAGTCGTTGAGCTAAATTAACAGTTGCACCGGAACTACTCCACACGCGCCGCCTGTCTTCCCAGACGTACCCGCCGCTGATCGGCCCACTTTCGAATCCGATCGAGTATTCAATCGCTCCATGAGCGGAGTTATCTCTCAGGGCAAGAAGTTCCTGGGCACAGTCAAAGCATCGTTGGGCATGATGCACATGGCCGAACGGGCGAAACACAGCTATGAAGCCGTCGCCCGTTGTGCGCTCGAGTATTCCCCCGTGATTTGCGAGAATTGCCGCGAAAAGAGTATTTAGAGAACCCAACAGCCGCTGGTACTCCTGCCCACCGATTTCCCGCACGAGGGTGGTGGAGTCGTGCACGTCCAAAAACATCACGGTGGCATTCTCCACCATCCCTGGTACACGGAAGTCCTGCCGTCTTTGAACAATTGAAAAGGTGATCAGTGATAGGCAGATAGCACACAAGATTGCCAAAAGGATGTAAAACTGATCTGTGCCTCGGTCGACCACGGGTATGAAGGACGGAACGAGGAAAAGCGCAAGCGCTATCGCCACCAGCGGCACCAGAATCTGGAAGTTCCGATGCGGAAGCTGTATTCCGAAGGCGGCGGCGCCTGAAAAGATGGCGGCAAAGAACCAAATCAGGGAGTTATCGGTTGAAACGACATTTACCATTGGGATCATGGTTTGGCTTAAGGCTTCAGCAACGAAGTCAACACCATATATCTCCGTGCCGTCGGCCAAAACATGGCGATCTTCCTCTCCACTTTTAAGTCCAACAAGGACAATCTTGTCTTTAAAATCACCAAAGTCGCCGGCCCTGAGCTTAGAAAGTGCTTGGGCATAATCGATCTCGTTTACCGGTCGGCTGTCATCTGGATCAAGTACTCCAATGGCCTTATTCTTTGGCAAACGCAATTGCCACGTGGCATTATCTATGGTCAGCCTATCTTCTGCTATTAGTGGTGGTTTGGTTGTATCAATTCCTGATGCAAGCAAGCCTCCGAGAAAGCCGATGTAGAACAGCCTTTGTTGTGTCACCAGGTCTTTTTGAACCGGTTGAAATCCTACAAGTCTTTGCCCTTGATCTTTGGTAGCGAATAAGGAGGCTTCGTACACCCGGGGGATCGGTCCTTCTTCCAGAACGGCGCTCCTTTTGTGGGGCACGATTCCAATATCTGGGTCCCCGCCCAAAGCTTTAATCTGGTCCCGATCATCCGGGCTCTGCTCTAGACCAAAG
>JAFAFM010000061.1 GCA_023423495.1 Armatimonadota bacterium | reverse complement strand
CGCGTGCCTTCTCTTCGGGCGCGGAGTCGATCTCATCGTACGCGCGCTTTTGGGCGAGGCCCTTCTCCGCGAGGACGCCGGTGATCGCGGCAGTCAAGGTCGTTTTGCCGTGGTCGACGTGGCCAATAGTGCCAATGTTGACGTGCGGCTTAGTTCTTTCAAATTTAGCTCTTGCCATTTTTCTTGTTTCTAAGTCCTTGTGGTTAGGAAGGGCGACCCGTCGCCCGATTTCGGTCTCACCCCAACCACACGGAGGGGTTAACGACAATCGGATATTTTACAGCCTCCGCAGGCACAAAAGCAAGGTTACGGGACTAGTCCGGGCAGGTTCGACGGTAATCTGACCTCATGATCACCAGCTTGCATACGATGATCTATTCGGATGACGCCGAGGCAACCCGTGTATTCTTCCGAGACGTTCTCCAATGGCCCTATGTAAGCATGGATGACGATTGGCTGATCTTCAAAACTGGCCTAAGTGAAATGGGTGTGCATCCCACCTTCAGCGTGTGGGAAGGCAAGGAATATCGCCACCCAAGACATCACGCAGTTTATTTAATGTGCGATGACTTGCAAGCAACTATTCAGGAATTACAAACGCGTGGAGCGGAGTTCGACGGCGAACCGGTGGATCAGGGCTACGGGATCGTTATCAGCATGAAGGTGCCCGGAGCGGACAACATTGAACTCTATCAGCCCGCCCATCCGACCGCCTTCAATCTCTAGTTAAGGAAGCTTGGCTGCTTTTTCGGCCGCGTCGTCTAGCATGTGTGTCAGCTGGCTTTGATCAAACCAGGTTCCCCGCACCATCACGCCCGCAATCTTCTTGGTATTGCCTATGCTCGCGAGGGGATTTGCATTGAGCAGCAAAAGATCGGCTCGCATTCCCACTTTGACCTGTCCGAATTTATTGGCGGACTTTAAAAACTCCGCGGGAATTCGGGTAGCAGATTCGAGCGCGGCATATGGTGAAAGACCAGCCTCCACAAAGCTCTGTAACTCTCTATGCATAGCGAAGCCAGAACCGAGATAAACGTCGGGCGAATCGGAACCCGCCATGATCTTTCCCCCGTTCGCATGGATCTGTTTGACCAGTTCGTTTCGATACTGAATGAATTTCTGGCGATGAGCCTCGGAAGCGGCGATCCGGGGATAGATAATGCTGAGGGCACGGTCCCACTCAGCGATCTTCGACTTAGGCATGAACCGAAAATCCGGCAACGCGCGTGTTTCTTCCTTGGAAATCTGCTTGCCGTAGATGAACTTCAGGAAAGAAAGCGACGGCGCGACGTAAGTGTTAGCTTTCGCAGTCTTCTTTGCTATGTCCTTCAACTTGCCCTCGTCCACGTGATCGAGGCTCGGCCAATTTTCCTTGCGAAAAAGCCCGCCTTGCGTCACCGAAGTCTTGATGGGGGAATCGTCTTTAAGAATGGCTTCCAAATAAGCATCCAAGTGCTCGATTTGTTGCCCCTTCTCGATCGCGTAGTTTGCTCCGATGGCCGGGTCTACGTGTCCAATCCCAGGTATTCCCTGCTTTGAACATTCGTCCATGATCGCGTCGTAAACAGCGCGATCTTTGATGTCCATGGTCATCTTGATCGCTTCGTAACCCAGCTTCTTGAACTCCCTAACTGCATTTCGAGCCTTATCTGGAGTCAGCACCAACTTGGAATTGGGTTCCAGCTGTGCCCAACGCTCACTCCCAACCAACTGCGGGCTGGAGACGCTAAGATTGGGAAGCGCCAATTCACCTTTGGCGATCCGGTCTCGCAGGGCAAGCTGATAAGGGAGGCCATTCATCAGGCGGCTCGTTGTGACGCCATTCGCCAGCATTACTTTGAGCTCCTCAACCGCATAATTGTCATCGATGTCGGGCGAGTCCGCAAACAAGTGGTTGTGCATATCCACCAAGCCCGGAATGAGGTACTTGCCTTTCCCATCGATCGTCTTGGAGTTGGCTGGGACCTTCAATTGACCCGAAGGTCCAAGTTCGTGAATCATCCCATCACGCACGATAGCTGTCTGGTTCAAAAGCACCCGCTCGCGATCTATAGGAATTACATTCACCCCGACAAAAGTGGTCGTGGCTCGAGCCTGAAAGACTGCGGAAGCGGCTAAAAGTGCAATAAGAACCATCGTGGTTTCTTACCGATTCTTGTAACGGATGGGTTCCAGCAGCCAAAAAGAAACCCCGGCGGGCTTTTGCCCACCGGGGTTTTTCTTCTGTCTTTAGCGGCCGCCGGCAGCTTTCGCAACGATCTCCGTCGCGATATTGCCCGGCACTTCCTCGTAGTGACTCGGCGTCACGTTCGGCTGAGCACGTCCTTGAGTGAGCGAGCGCAAAGTCGTAACGTAACCAAACATCTCCGACAGCGGGACATGCGCGTTGACGATCGTCACGCCACCCATTGCGGGCTCCATGCCTTCCATTCGGCCGCGTCGGCTGTTGATGTCTCCGACCACGTCACCGACGTTCTGCTCGGGAGTGGTGACCTCCACGTGCATGATCGGCTCCTTGATAACCGGGTTGGCTTTCTTCATCGCTTCCTTGAAGGCGAGGATTCCAGCCTGCTTGAATGCGTTTTCGTTCGAGTCCACTTCGTGGTAGCTACCCTCAAGCAGGGTGACCTTCACGTCGACGACTGGATAACCTGCGATAACACCCGTATCGAGTGCTTCACGAACTCCCTTCTCAACAGCAGGAATGTACTCCTTCGGAATCGAACCACCGACGACCTTGTTCTCGAACTGGAAGCCGGAACCAACGGCCAGCGGCTCGATCGAGATCCAGCAGTGTCCGTATTGACCCGAACCACCCGTCTGCCGAATAAAGCGGCCCTCACCCTTTGCCAAGGTGCGGACGGTCTCTCGGTAGGCGACCTGTGGCTTACCTTGGTTGGCTTGGACTCCAAATTCACGGTTCAGGCGGTCCACGATGATTTCCAAGTGGAGCTCACCCATGCCCGAGATGATCGTTTGACCACTTTCCGGATCGGTGAACACTCGGAAGGTCGGGTCCTCTTGAGCCAGGCGCTGAAGCGACGTGCCAAGCTTTTCTTGGTCCGCTTTCGACTTCGGCTCGATGGCGATCTGGATAACCGGCTCAGGGAACTTGATGGACTCAAGCGCGATCAGCTTGTCAGGATCGGACACGGTGTGACCCGTGTTGACATCACCCAAACCAATGACGCCCACGATTTCGCCAGCGAACACCTCATCGATGTCGTTTCGGCTGTTGGCGTGCATCTCAAGGATTCGGCCGACGCGCTCATTACGCACGCGGAAATCATTGGTTTGCGGGTCGCGGTACGTGATGGCAACCGAGCTTCCCTTCTTGAGCATGCCCGAATAAACTCGGATGTAGGTCAGACGACCAACATACTTGTCGGACA
>JAFAFM010000320.1 GCA_023423495.1 Armatimonadota bacterium | reverse complement strand
GTTTGCATCCTTGTACCACTGGTCTCAAATCGGGGATGCCAAGAACGTTGCGATCGGCGAGTGGATGATCGCTCACATGTATCTATCGCTTGGCCGCCTAGCCGAAGCGGAACGCTTCGCCGACCGCGTGATTTCGGGTTGCGAAGCGAACCACCTTGCAGATTTCTACTTGGCTTACGGTTATTTGGAAAAAGCCCGGATCCGGCGTGCGCAAGGCCAAGAGTACGAAAGCTGGTTGGCAAAGGCAATGGCCGTTAAGATCGAAGATCCGGAAGAGCACGCGCAGTTCGAAGGCGACTTGGCGAAAGACAAGTGGAACGCCCGTCAGGGGAACTGAACCACAATGTCTCGGGGCTCGTCGCCCGAGCCCTTGACCCCACCATCATCTACCAAATCTGGCCCGATACTGTAAATCAAGAAGCCCTTTTGCTCCCGCTTGAATTTGAACGGTTTACTGGTAAATGGATCTTGCCAGTCGGGACTGGACATCGAGCTGGGAGGTTTATCTCCATTACGGAGGGCATCCAAGGCTAGGCATGTCAGTCGCCGCCTGGCTTCCAGTTCCCCTCGCGCTTTCAGCAGGTTTTGAAACGCATCGGCGGGGCCCGAGAGAGAGCTAATCACGTCGTCGAAACTGCCGTAAATGTCAGCAAGCTCATTTCCGAATTCCCTGGAAATTCGCTCGACAGCGGCTTCTTCGGTCGGCTCCTGAGTCCAAACTTTATTCGCTTTGGTCAGTACCCGCGCAATCTGGGCTTTGGTCTCGAGCATCTGCCTCCTCGACTTCGGACCCACCCGATCATCATCTTTATAGCCTAGGTTGCGCAAACCTTCCTGAGTCGTAAAGTCATCGAGCGATTCAATCATCATGACGCTGTCGGCTGACCAAATCCTTCTCCAATCTACTTCTACCAGCTCAGACTCAATGATCTTCCGAACTTCCGCGTTAAAGGCAAAATCCGTTGGCCTAATCCGAACAATGTCCAGGGCAGCTTGGTAGGCGATGTTTTGGCAGGAAACTCCGACGAGCGCACCGATAAGAGATGGCTCGGTTTGTAGGTGGTTGCCGGTGCGAATGAGACTTCGTATAGATCGGAGAGCAAGCTTCTTATCTCCCAGATAAGCAGCCGCAATCGCCCTTGCTCCAAGCAACTTGCAAATGCTCTTGATGTGGGCAAAATCGGGAAGAAGCATTGCCAGTCCCAGGTGCCAAGGACGATCAAAGTTCCAATCCGGCAAGTCGATGGCTCGGTCGTACTGATGAAGGGGGGCTTCAAACGACCGAAGATGCATCATTAAAACCATTGGATTTGGTTGGTCTTCCGCTTTGGAAGCCCGAGTGAACTCTTCGTCAATTGTGTTCTTTGCTTCCTTATACGGCGCCTTCCAAGGAGGTTGAAATTCTGTCGAGCCGGGCCGCGACTTTTCCAAGATGGACCTCAACACCGCCTTGACACCTTCAGCGGCATTCTGGGCCGGCGGCCCCGGTGCATATCCATTCAAGGCGGAACGCATGTCCAGAGGAACATTGGCTGCAACCGCTTCAGCTTTTGCCGCCTGCCATTGGCGTTCAGCGATGGCAGTCGAAACAAAACTGGCGATGAGCGGTATCGAGAACAGCGCGGCGATTGCCGGAATCCAAACGGCCAGTGGTGTAGCCTTCATCGATTTGCCAAGCTTGGCACATTCCCACGGACCCAGCCGAAAGCAACTTGAGCATGGCAAGGCGTACACTTGTCCGAGCTTATGGCGTACAGCGATTTCCAGCATTTTCTTGACGTTCTCGAAGCGAAGGGAGAACTGCGCCGGATATCTGAGCCAGTCAGCCCTTACTTGGAAATCACGGAAATTGCCGACCGGGTAATGAAGACGGACGGACCGGCGTTGCTCTTCGAAAACGTAAGGGGCCGGGCGCATCGGCTTGGTACACCAAATCCCCGCAGTGCAGTTATCGGCCAGCCGTCGATCCATAAGCCTTCTGCGGCCTCAGCGACCGGTGCAGACACTCGCTACGATTACCCGGTCGCGATCAACACGATGGGTTCTCGCAAGCGGATGAGCATGGCGCTCAGTTGTGAGGACTTTGAAGAGCATGCTGAGAGGATCGCGCACCTACTCAAGCCCGACGTACCCCGTGGTCTGCTGGACAAGGCTCGATTCGGGATGGATCTCCTAAAGGAAGTTAAGCCCACTCAGCCAAAGGAAGTTAGCAGCGGGATTTGTCAGGAAATTGTGATGCAAGGCGACGAGATCGACCTGACCAAGTTGCCGATCCTCACTTGCTGGCCAGAAGACGGCGGACCCTTTATTACGCTTCCGCTGGTATTCACCCACGACCCTAATACCGGGAAACGCAACGTCGGCATGTATCGGGTGCAGCTGTACGACAAGAACACATGCGGAATGCACTGGCAGATGCACAAGACAGGTATGCGTCAGATGGAAGATGCGGGCGCGAAGGGTCAGAAGCTTGAAGTATGCGTTTGCCTGGGTGGCGACCCGGCCTACAACTTTGCCGCGATCTCGCCGCTGCCGCCGGGCATCGACGAAATGCTTTTCGCCGGCTTTCTCCGCCGCGAGAATGTTCGGATGGTCAAGGCGAAGACGGTGGACGTCATGGTCCCCGCCGATTGTGAGATGGTGATCGAGGGTTACGTCGATCCTAGCGAGAGAAGGTTGGAAGGGCCGTTCGGGGATCACACGGGCTACTACTCCCTAGCTTACGATTTCCCGGTGCTGCACGTGACGGCTGTTACTATGCGTCAGAAGGCGGTTTATCCAGCGACGATCGTCGGGCAGCCACCGATGGAAGACGGCTGGATGGGGAAGGCGGTCGAGCGGATTTTCTTCCCAATGATCAAGCTGACGGTTCCGGAAATCGTTGACATGAACCTTCCGGTTGAAGGGGGATTTCACAATGTTGCCTTCGTCTCCATCAGGAAGAAGTATCCGGGCCATGCCTACAAGGTGATGAATGCAATTTGGGGATTAGGCGGGCTCAGCTACACCAAAATGGTTTTCATATTTGACGAGGACTGCGATGTTCAGAACATCGGGGAAGTGCTCTTCCGCCTGGGGGCAAACTGCGACCCACTCCGGGACACGTTGCTGAGCAAGGGACCGGTCGATCAACTGGACCATGCTTCTTTGGAGGAAGGGTTCGGAGGAAAGATTGGGTTTGACTGCACTCACAAGTGGCCGGGTGAAAACGGCTTTAACCGCGACTATCCCAAGCTGATCACGATGAGCGAGGATGTCAAAACAAAAGTCGACCAAATGTGGGCCCGGCTTGGGTTGTAGTTACCAAAAAGTCCCAATTAGAAATGGTCTGCGGGACAGCGCCCGTTGTATGGATCATGCCCGATCTCGAACTGGAACCCGAATATAGTTTCAAGGATTTTGCCAAAGCTAACACCACGGAGTCACTGGACCCAGAGCACCCGATGAACACCTATATGCGTGACAACGGTATAGGGCTGCTCCCGAATCTGTTTCAAATCGACCCCAGCGATCTAAGCGCCACGATGGCATGCGGGTCGATTATGTGCAACGTCACCATTCCCCTTGGGTGGTTCATCTTTGATGACGGCCGGCGGGTGCTCATTTACGATCAGGACAATCAGGTGCAGGTTAACCTGAACGTGCGGTCTGGTCCTGGATTACAAGACACGGATTTCTTGGACAACGTAATCGCCGAGCATCTTGCCCAGACGCCCGATGCGACTTGGGGGACGATGGAACTCGGAGGCATGAAGACCTTTGCGATCCGCGCTGTTCCGGTCGACGGTGAACTCCTGGATCAGGTGTACTTGGCGAAGGCCACGCCCAACCCCGAGGCTTGGCTGATTTGCCGCGTCACGTGCTTGCCCGACACCGTCGTGGAGACTATGAACATGGTGGAAGTCATCATGAAAAACATCCGGTTCATTTATGAATAACCGCGTTCTCAGCGATGCGATGGATGTTGTTCAGCAGTGGGGTCCGGAGCGGATGGTGCCGGAAGACGACCGTCTACGTCAGAAGCATCCCTCCCTCACGGACGACGAAGTGCGCCTTGCCCTGGCCGAAGCTTGGAAGGTCATGACCGAAGCCGAAGCTTTGGCACCGGGCATCAAGCGTGGCACCAGAGAAGGGAGCAATCTGCGGCTCGAGAGACCGTGGCTTAGCGAAGAACAGGCAGGACGAGCGATCAACCAGGGCTTGTATTCTCATTGGCGCGACACTGGCGAATAGCCTAAACGCTAGCGAGGGCTCGATCGACAAATTCACCCAAATCCGCGATCAGTTTGTCTGCGGTGATGTCTGGTCGACCAAGCGGCGGATAGGCGCTCGCAATGGTGTCCATTCCCCCAGCCAGCCGCAGTGATGCCACCAGATCGAATCGAGGAAGGGCTGACATGTCGATCTTTCGAAGGCTGCTGTAGTGGGAAGTGAAAGCATCGACGGCCTCCCAGCCGGCGACCCAAAGCAGGTCTAAGCGGGTGATCGAGATGTCAAACAGGGGTTCACCGATACTCGCTTCCTCCCAGTCGACGATTCCCGAGACCTCGCCGTCCTGCCATAGGACATTTCCCGGCCACAAATCGCTATGCCGGAACACGCGTGGGTTCACGTCGTCCGTACCCAGTTCTTCCAGCTTCGCTAGCACTTCGGTCTCTCGGATCCGGACATCATTCGGCTCTTTCCAGGTTCGTACGGTCGTCGGCTGATAGGGCACTTCACCAAGTCCATTCTCTGCCAGATCCAAGTCGTGGAGTTGAGCATGGAGTTCGGCAAAGGCAATTGCGTATTGAACAGGGTCGGTTGGCTGAAGATATGGCGACCCAGGAATGTACTGCAGAACGTAGAACCGATCGTCCACTCCTTCAGGCTCTAGGTAGAGGGGTTTCGGAGAGGCCACCCCAGCGGAGTAAATCTTCTTGAGAAGGCCGAACTCCCGGTCGATGTAACCTGGCGGCTCTTTTGCGACCCATTCTCCCGGCACGCGCACCGTGTACTCGTCCTTGGACCCGTCTGGCAGGGCCAACGTCAGACGCGAAATGGACTTGGCGGAGATGCCGCCCTTTAGGTCAGAAATAGATTCAATGGAAGCGCCCGGGGCGAACTGGGCTATGGCAGCTGTGAGGCGTTCGGTAGGGACACCCATCGTTCGTTTAACTAGCGATATGTGGACTAAGGGGTTTCGGCGCGCTGCTTGAATGCCTCGCTGATGTTCTCGAGGTTTTTGATCACGATGTTGTGGATGACTTTCTTGATTAGGGGACCGAGGGTCGGCACATTGTATTCATAGTCCAACTTCTGGTTAAAGCGGGTGCCGCCCGCCTCCTCAGTGAAAGTCCATACGCCTTCCATCATGTCGTAGTCTCCCTTAAGCTGCCGAAAGCGACATGTATGAGTGGCATCATCCCAAAGGTCCTCCTGTGTCCAGCGCACTTTTAGACCAAACGTAGGAATGATGCCCACCCAGTCGGAAACAAAGCGATTTTCACTTTGCTCGATAGGTGTAACCGACTTAACGTCCTTCATATATTCGGGAAATGAGCGACTGTCCTTGGCAATCTCGTAGACTTTTTCCAACGGAGCGTCGATGAGGCAAGTGGTTTCGACCGTGGGCATAGGGGCTGGTGGAAGGATACCAGTCATAATCGGGGGACTGGAAATTCGCGTTGAGCTTATCTAGAGATTACAATTTGACGAATCCCGTGGAGCGTGGGTTAATGCGGGCGCTCGTTCTGGAAGAGCCTGGAAAACTTTCTCTCCGGCAGACAGAGATTCCAGAACCCGGACCGGGCGAGATTTTGATCAAGGTTAAAGCCGCGACTACGTGCGGCACCGACCTTAAAGCTTTCCTTCGCGGCCATCCACAGATTCCAATGCCGGGCGTGTTCGGCCACGAATACTCCGGAATTGTTGCGGCCGTGGGAGAGGGAGCGCCTTTCCAAGTTGGGGATCCCGTGATGGGTGTGCATTCTGCGCCCTGCCGTGAGTGCTTTTGGTGCCGTCGGGGCCAGGAGAATCTTTGCGAGAGCATCATGGCGACCAAGGTGTTGGGGAGCTATGCCGAATACCTTCTCATCCCTGCCCGCATCGCGAAGCTCAACGTATTTCACAAACCTAAGGAGCTTTCTTTCGAGATGGCTTCCTTACTTGAGCCTCTCTCGTGCGTAGCTCAAGGGATTGAGCTTTTGACTCTGCAGTCGGACGATAGAGTCCTCATAATCGGTCCGGGTTCGATTGGTCTGATGTTCGTTGCTGCCCTTCGCCTGCTTGGAATCGAGAACGTAACCCTGGCAGGCAGAAACCGGGCCCGACTGGATGTCGGCGAGAGACTGGGCGCAATGCCAAGTCTGCTAACGGACGTGACCGGCAACTTCGATCTCGTCATCGAGTGCACGGGCAACGTGGACGTGTGGGAGAAGAGCGTGGATTATTCTCGACGCGGGGGCACCGTGATGCTATTTGGAGGTTGCCCAAGCGGAACAAACGCCTCCTTCGATACAAAGCGCCTACACTACGATCAGATCACGCTTGTAAGCCCATTCCATTTCGGTACAAATGCAGTTCGCACGGCCCGTGTGTGGTTGATCGACCATCGAATGGATTTGTCGCCCCTGATATCTGGTGAAAGGAGCCTGGATCAAGGGGAACAAGTGTTTGAAGATTTGCGCGAAGGCCGCGGTCTCAAGTACGTGTTCACATCATGAAGCTGGCCCGCTACGTGGGGAATGGCCAGGTAGAGATTGTCGACGAGCCCCGCCCCTCATGTCCGGAGGGCGGCGTGGTTATCCGGACCGAAGCGTGCGGCCTTTGCTCTGGTGAGCTTATGGACTGGTACATGGATCGCAAGATTCCCCATGTTCTGGGGCATGAGGTGGTCGGGATCATAACGGAATCCCAAGATGACCGATTTCCAGTTGGAGGTCGGATGTTCGCCCACCACCATGCGCCCTGTCTAGCCTGTGATCTGTGCCGCGCGGGACGGTTCGTGCACTGTGAGCAGTGGAAACAAACCAAGCTGATTCCGGGCGGTATGGCCGAATACTTCGCCGTGCCTCACAACAACTTGAACGATGCGTTCCTAGTCGGGGATATGCAGGCTAAGGATGCAGCGTTAATCGAACCTGTGGCATGTGTATGCAAGAGCATGCGGCTCGCCGGTAATCCGACGTCGGACGTCGCAGTTGTAGGGTTGGGCACGATGGGCTTGATCCATTGCCTCTGCATGCCCGAGTCGGTGGGATTAGATACTAACCTCTCTCGAGTGGAATGGGCAAAGACAAAGGGAGTGGACGCCTTCATTCCCGATGAGGTGACCGGTAAGTTTGACTGCATCTTCGTGTGCCCAGGAAGCCAGGGGGCCTTCGACTTTGCGCTTAAGCTTGCTCGTCCCGAAGCTATAATCGTGATGTTCGCTCCGCTTCCCCCCGGTGAAACTCTAAAGATTCCGCAAGAGGTTTATTTTGAGGACATCCAGATACTGAACAGCTATTCGTGCGGGCCGGACGATACCAAGCAGGCGTTTGAAAAGTATTTAGCAACCGGGATTGTGAAGGGAGAAGACGTGGTAAGCGATTTCGTTGCAATCGAAGCTCTGCCTTATGCGTATCAGAAGATGAAGGCAGGGGAAATCCTAAAAGCGATGGTCGTCTTTTGACCTGGGGACTTTCCACCTGCTGCTAAGAGTTATAGAAAACCAATTCGCGGGAAAACCGTCCAAACTAAAAGCCTGATGCTCAACGCCGCATTGCTCTCTATCGCCTTGTTGCCCAGTCCAAGCGGCCTAAACCATGAGCAAGGTGGCTCTTCTCCGGTTGCGCTTCTGGTTGCGGAAGCCTGGCAGAAGTCAGAGATTCAAATCGATGCCAAGCGGCAAAAGGATCTCGATCGCGACATCGAACTCGGCAAGGAGTACACAAAACAGGTAGAGAAAGAGTTAAAGCTGAGCGAGGACACGGCCATCATCGACCGGGTCAAGCGGATTGGTGGCGAGATGGCCGAGATTGCCAATTCCACGCAGGCCGTCGTTACCTGGGGCGACAAGCGCCCATCCAAATTCAACTATGAATTCAAGGTTGTTAAGGGTGAAGACGTTAACGCCTTTTCTCTCCCGGGCGGCTATATCTACGTTTATGAAGGCTTGGTGAAGTACTCAGAGTCGGACGATGAACTCGCCGGGGTCATTGGACACGAGATTTCCCACGCTGCGTTTCGGCATGTTTGGGCGTTAAACCGGCAAAGCGAGAAGCTGCAACTTGCGACGCTTTTGGCAGTGTTGGCGGCCGCGCTCTCGAAGAGTCAAGATGCGGCAAACATCGCTACCGGTGCACAACTTGGCAGTCAAGCAATCGCCAGCGGATGGAGCCAGGATGCCGAGCGAGCTTCGGATTACGGTGGACTTCAGTTCATGCTTAAGAGTGGCTACGATCCGACGGGCTGCGTTACCTTCATGGAACGGCTGGCGCGGGATGAACGGGCCCGCGCAAGTGTCGACTGGGGAATTTTCCGTACCCACCCACCCAGCAAGGAACGGGTCAAGAATCTGTTGAAGTACATGGGCGAACTCAGTCTGCCCGTCAGGCGAAGCGCCGTTTCCACGTCCTTCCGCACGATTGTTAAACCCGGCGACGATGGAAGCGTGGACGCCTGGTTCAACGGCCGTAAGATTTACACCTTCTATGGGTCAGATGCCATCAAGAGAGCTGATGCCGCCGCCAAGAAGTTGGACGCATTCTTCGACCAGGTTCCTCACATGATCGAGGTCACTTCTGGTGCGGCATCGGTTGTCTACAAGCAGAAGGCAATCTTAACGGTCTCGCCGGATGACGCCGAAGCTCAAAAGACTTCCGTGCAAGGATTGGCCGAGCAAGCGACGAAGAACATCAAGGGAACGCTCTTCTCCTTGGCATATCGGGTCTGGGGCGACTAAGCCCAATCTGCTAAAATTGCCTAGATGAGCTTTACCGTTCGCTTGACCAACGACCTTGTTCCGGTCGAAGCTGGCGCAACGGTGCCGGTCTCCCTGGAAGTCACCAACAAAGGGACGTCCGCAGACCGATACGAACTCCAAATCGAAGGCATCGACCCCGAGTGGTCGGCCATTCCCGAGCCCGTGTTTGTCGTCGATCCGGACGACAACCATGTCGAAAAGCTCTTTATTAAGGTGCCCCGGGCGAGCGAGAGTCAGGCTGGCAATTATCCCTTTGTCGTGCGTGTGCGCTCCCTGGAGTCAGGCGAAGCGAGAACGGCTCAGGGCGTTATTCAGGTCAAGCCATTCAATTACCTGACGATGGAGATTGGGCCCAAAAAGGGTCTGTACTCACCGACGCGCAAGCGGAATGTGTTTACTGCCACTGTTCTGAACCTGGGCAACACGCCGCATACCCTCCAGCTCTTTGGCAGCGATCCGGAGGAAGCGTGTACTTACGAATTTGATAGCGAGCAGATTCACGTCTCGCCTGGACAACAGAAAGAAGTTGAACTGGAGGTTGTACCCACCACAACACCCTTCTTAAGCGGATCTCGCTTGCACGGATTCTCGGTTTCGGGCCGGAGTGTGGAGTCCCCAAACCTGCTCACTTCTGCCCAAGCGCAGCTTGAGCAAAGGCCCTTCATTACTCCCGCGACGCTTACGTTTCTAGTCTTTACTTTCTTGATCATCGCCGCGTGGATTGCACTTTTGCCCAAGCCTCCCCAGGTGTCTGTCAGCTTAAGCAAACAGAGAGTTCTAAAGGGGGAAACGGTTCGGGTGAGCTGGCGATCCGAGCACGCAAAGTCTGTCCAGATCTTGGCGGATGGCATAGCACTAGTTTCGGACGCCCCGCTAAACGGTGAAACAGATTATCTTGCAACGAAAGCAGGAACTGTCATCTTCACTGCAACCGCCATTCGGGATCAGCGTCAAAGCGAACCAGATTCGGGGAGCCTCGTGGTCGAAGAGCCAGCGCCGTCACCTAAGCCCGCAGTAACCCTTCGCGCTAAGCGACGGACGATCAATCTTGGAGAGTCGGTCGAGTTGGAATACTCAGTTTCGAACGCCGTCGAGGCGTACTTGCAGCCGGGACCCCAAAAGTTGGTTCTGAACTTGAACTCCATCACCGTCCAGCCCACACGAGAGGGAAGCGTCACGTACGAAATCGTGGCCACGGGTAAGGATGGGCAGGTCGCTAAGTCGGCGGTTACCGTGAATGTCTTGGATAAGTCCAAGGTAGTTGTCCTCGCCTTCGAAGCCAAGCCCGCAAAATTGGAAGTCGGCGGGGGCTACGTGCTCATCTCGTGGCAGGTTTCCAACGCGGCCCGGATTGAGATCTCGGGTGGTCCAGACGTGGTAGTGCCGGAAAATCCATCCGCACCAGGGTCTCAGGAGTTCTTGGTCGACAAGACCACCACCTTCACCATCAAAGCGCTGGATCAAAATGGGCGGTCGGCCACCAAAT
>JAFAFM010000286.1 GCA_023423495.1 Armatimonadota bacterium | reverse complement strand
GAGCAGGGTCCGACGATGGCGACGAGTCTTTGATCGCGTCCGTGGATGATATCGGCCACTTCGCGCCTCGTCCGACTGACAAGGGCGGCGATGTCGTCGTCGATGGGAATTTCTTCCTGCAGGATTGCGGGCGGAATCAGCGGCCGAATTTGGCGGATACGGAGGTCGTCGGTGGGTTGGTGCATGGCAGCGGCTCTGCCGCGACGCTGCGGAGGTACACATCTAGAATACCGGGTATTGCCAAGTTCGGAGAGGCAGGTGGGCCACTCTCCAAGCCAGCGCTCGGAAGGCTAATTTTCTCGCCTGACTTTGACCATCGATGTGAATAGTTGGGGTCTTGGATCGGAATCGCTTCTTCGAGCGTGGTTTCAATTCGGTTGGAGTGGGCAATACCGTTACGGTCGATGAAGATTGCCTCACCCGTGAACCCTGTACCGTAGGGTCGTAAAACTTGCTCGAGTAAGGCACGCTCCTCGCCCTGGATTTCCTTGTCGATCCACGGAGAATCAGACACCGCCAGACATAGAAACGCGACAAAGGCGTGCATGGCCCATTGTTCAACACTAAGCCCGAAAATCCAAGTTTCTTCAGGGGGACCCCAATCGGGGTCCCGTAAAAGACTACTTGTCCAGAGTCACTTTGACTTTGGCATTGCTGCGGATTGCCGCCTGAGCGGCCGCCAGCCGAGCGATCGGCACGCGGAACGGGCTGCAACTCACATAGTCCAACCCGATGCTCTGGCAGAAGTCGATCGACTCCGGGTCACCGCCATGCTCGCCGCAGATGCCACACTTCAGCCCCTCACGAGACTTGCGGCCCTCGTCGACTGCGATCTCCATGAGCCGTCCTACACCCGTAGTGTCGATCGTCTCGAACGGGTTGCGGGGCAGGATCTTCTGCTCGACGTACCGCTGGAGGAACTTGCCTTCCGCGTCATCTCGCGAATAGCCGAAAGTGGTCTGCGTAAGGTCGTTGGTGCCAAAGCTGAAGAACTGGGCGTATTCCGCGATTTCACCCGCGGTCAGCGCGGCACGGGGGATCTCGATCATCGTGCCGAACATGTAGGGGATCTCGACTCCCTGCTCCGCCACGATTTTCTTGGCTTCCGATTCAAGCTGCCCTTGGACGACTTTGAGCTCGTTGACTGTCGAGACCAACGGAATCATGATCTCCGGCAACACCTTCTTGCCCTGCTTGGTGAGTTTGGCGGCGGCTTGGAGGATCGCACGGGTCTGCATGATGACCAGGCCGGGGAGAATGATGGACAATCGCACGCCGCGCAAACCCAGCATCGGGTTCTGCTCCTTCATCGCCTCTACTTCGGCGAGAAGCTTCATCTTCTCCTCGTATTGCTTGCGCATCTTGGCGTGAGCGTCATCAGTTGGTGCGGCCAAGCCAAGTCGAGTCTTGAGCTCGGTGGTTTCGCGAACCAGAGACTCGTGGGAGGGAAGGAACTCGTGAAGTGGCGGGTCGATCAGTCGAACCGTGACCGGCTTGCCCTCCATTACGTCAAAGATGCCCTCGAAGTCAGCCTGCTGAATTTCCTGGAGCTTGTCCAGCATGTCCTGGCGGACAGACTCATCCTTCGTGAGGATCATTTCCTGCACGAGCGGGAGGCGGTCAGCTTCGAAGAACATGTGTTCGGTTCGGCAGAGGCCAATGCCTTCCGCGCCGAATTCGAGCGCCTGCTTGGAGTCACGAGGATTGTCCGCGTTGGCCCGAATCCCGAGAGTTCGATACTCGTCCGCCCAGGCCATCAGCTCGCCAAAGTGACCGCTGACTTCCGGAGCGATGAGCTTGAGTTCACCAAGGTAAACGTTTCCGGTTGAACCGTCGAGCGTGATCATGTCGCCCTCTTTCACGATGTGGCCGTTGACCGAGAAACAGTTCATGTGGTCGTCCACATCCAACGCCTCTGCGCCGGCGACGCAGGGAATACCAAAACCTCGCGCTACAACGGCAGCGTGCGAAGTCTTGCCCCCGCGGGCAGTCAGGACGCCTTGGGCCGCCAACATGCCGTGCACGTCATCGGGATTCGTTTCGTCGCGGACCAAGATGACCTTTTCGCCCGCCCCGCCATGAACGCCGCGCGTTTGCGCGGTATCCGCATGGAAAACGGCGATTCCTACCGCCGCTCCTGGGGAGGCGGCTAGGCCGGTCGCCAGCAACGTGGCCTTCGCGAAAGAGTTCGGATCGATCCGTGGGTGGAGCAGTTGGTCCAAGTGCGATGCCGTCACGCGCTGGACTGCCGTCTCCTTGTCGATAAGCCCTTCCTTCACCATCTCAACAGCGGTCCGAACAGCCGCCGGGCCGGTTCGCTTACCGGACCGGCACTGAAGCATATAAAGCTTGCCGTGCTCGATCGTGAATTCGAGGTCTTGCATATCCTTGTAGTGGGCCTCAAGGATGTTGCAGGTCTTGACAAACTCATTGAACACCGTGGGATTCTGCTTCTCAAGCTCACTTATCGGTACTGGAGTTCGAACCCCAGCGACAACGTCTTCCCCCTGAGCGTTCATGAGATATTCGCCGTACAGCGACTTCTCCCCGGTTGAAGGGTCGCGGGTGAAAGCTACGCCCGTACCGCAGTCGTCGCCCGCATTTCCGTAGACCATGGACTGCACATTGACGGCGGTGCCGATCTCGTCGGGAATCTTTTCCGTGCGTCGGTAAACGATCGCGCGGTCGTTGTTCCAACTCTTGAATACCGCCTCGACGGAGAGTTCAAGCTGCTCCCAAACATCGGACGGGAATTCGCGGCCCGCGTTTTCCTTGACGTGAGCAAGGAAGAGGTCGGAAACTTCCTTCAGGTGCTCGGCGGTCAAATCTAGGTCGGTCTTCGCGCCAACCTTTTCCTTGTAGGCTTGGAAAATCTTCTGGTCGAACGTGTGCTTGCTCAAGCCAAAGGCCACGTCCGAGAACATCATGATGAAGCGGCGGTAGCTGTCATAAACGAAGCGCGCATCACCCGTTTCTTCAATCAGGGCCTGTACGGTCGTGGGGTTTAGACCTAGGTTCAGGACGGTGTCCATCATGCCGGGCATGGAGAATTTGGAGCCGGATCGGACGGAGACGAGCAACGGCTTGGTGGAACCACCAAATGTGCGTTCCATCTGCTTCTCGACATCATTCACAGCGGCGCGGACCTCGTCCATCAGCCCGATTGGCAATCGCTTGCCCTGTTCGTAGTACTCGGTGCAGACCTCGGTGGTGATCGTGAATCCGGGTGGTACCGGCAACCCGATGTTGGTCATTTCGGCCAGGTTTGCACCCTTTCCGCCGAGGAGGTCGCGCATGGTTGCATTGCCCTCCCTGAAGAGGTAAACGCGCTTGTTGCTCATAAAATCTAGATACTCCTAAGTACAGGGTCGGCGCGCTCGACGACAGTGGCGGGCGGTCGGTGAAGTTACCGGTGAGTGTACCTGGCAACTCCTGAGGTCGGCTAAGCCCTTGCACCCGAGTCGAAGGCTCATGGTAACGTCCCCGCATGGCGTTCCCGCTCTCCGCCTTTGCCGACGAAATATCCCCAGATCTTGATGTCCAAATTGCAACGCTGAAGCGACTTGATGTGCCCGGCTTGGACCTGAGAAGTGTGCGCGGAAAAAACGTACTTAACCTGACCGATGCAGAGTTGGATGAGGTGGCGGAGCAGTGCGCGGCGAATGGCTTGCATGTGCAGGCGATCGGTTCTCCGGTGAACAAAGTCTCGTTTTCCGCTTCAAACCAGCAAGCAGAACTTAAGAAGCTCGAGCGAGCCATCCACGCGGCCAAGCGAGTAGGAACAACAGCGATTCGGATATTCAGCCCGGAAGTTCCAAAGGAGGATTACGCAAATGCTTGGCTGGCCGTCGAAGCTTGGATGGCCGAACAGGTGTTCCATGCCGAAGGGGCCGGTATCACGCTGCTCCACGAGAACGACGCTCGCTACTACGGAGCTTTTCCCGAAGGAGCCGAGCGACTGTTCGATCGTTTCGGCGGTCCCTCGTTTCGGGCGGCTTTCGACTTTGCCAACACCGTCCTGATCGGATTTTCCCCGATGAAAGATTGGTTCCCATGGCTGCTACCCCATCTGCACTCGCTGCATATCAAAGATGCGATCGCTGCCGAGAACCGAGTGGTGCCTGCGGGCGAGGGGGATGGCGAAATCTTGAAGACCATGAAGTGGCTTATCGGACAAGGGTGGAGCGGACCTCTAACAATCGAGCCGCATCTCGCCAGTGCCGGCAAGTTCGGTGGATTCTCGTGTGAGCAACTATTCGAGGAAGCGGTCGGGGCGCTCAGGCGAGTCTTGGTAGAGGCCGAAGTTTGAGCGTTCGGATTGGAATCGTTGGTTGTGGCGCCATCTTCCGCACCCACGCCGACGCGATCGGTCAAATCGATAGCGCGACGCTTACAGCAGTGTACGACGAGGTCCTCGAGAGGGCAGAAGCGGCTTCCGTTCAGTACTCCTGCATGGCAGCCAGGAGCTTAGATGAGCTTTTGGACTTGTGT
>JAFAFM010000255.1 GCA_023423495.1 Armatimonadota bacterium | reverse complement strand
GTGGGGGACAGTAGGAGTGGACGGGTACGCCGGGCCAAGTGAAGTTTGCGTGCTGGCCGACGATTCCGCGAACGCTGCTTTCGTCGCCGCGGACTTCCTCACCCAGATCGAGCACGCGGAAGACAATGCCGGCTTTTTGGTTTGCCTGTCCGACCACAAGGCGGATGAGGTGATGGAGCAAGTTCAGGAGCAACTTGCCGGTGCACCCCGTAAGAGCACACTACGGAGAGCTATGGCGGATCACGGCGCAGTCTTCGTGACGCGCGACCTGTCGGAGGCATGCGACGTGGTGAACAGGATCGCCCCGGAGCATCTTAGCGTTTCGGTTAGAGATTACGACGCCGCCCTCGCCAAGATCCGAAATGCCGGATGCATTCTGCTTGGGGATTGGAGTCCGGAAAGCGCCGGCGATTATTGCGCCGGCCCATCCCATACGTTGCCGACTTCAACCTCCGCCCGATTCGGGTCGCCAGTGAACGTGCTGGACTTTCTAAAACTGCAAAGTCTGATCGAATTCGACCGCGCCCAGTTTGAAGAGTTGGCGCCGACGATCCGTGCATTCGCAAAAATGGAAGGGTTCCCGGCCCACGGCAACGGCGCGGGCATTCGACAGAGTGGGGATTAGGAGCGGCCCTCCCGCCCTTTCGGACGGGACAACCGTGTGGCAACTAGATTTAGACTCGAGGAGCGTGAAGCTCAATCGAAATCCCCAAAAACCTCAAGAAGAGGCTCTCTTAAACTACATCAAATCTCCGAAATCGCAAAGGGTTTTTTTGAGAATTTTTTCCTAGTCGGGAACTTCTAGAAACGCACTTGCAGTAATCCGACGCTCGCTTGTGACTTGAGGAACCTTGGAAGGTTTCCTTGAGGCGACTGCCGGGTACCCTGCCCCCGATGGCCCAGGCGGTTGGATTCGTAGGATTAGGAACGATGGGAGAACCCATGGCCGGACATCTCATTAAGTCGGGCAGTGAAGTAGTGGTGTGGAACCGCTCCCCAGGCAAAACGGACCGGCTTGCGTCTCTTGGATGCAAAGTCGCCGGCACCCTTCCGGAGCTTGCAGATCGCTGTGAACTGATCTTCCTTTGTGTGGGAAGAACGGAAGACGTCAGGGAATGTTTGGAGGGGCTGACTCAAACAGCCAAGCCGGGATCTTTATTCGTAGACCACTCGACCATTTCCCCAACCGGTGCGAAGGAGATCGAAGCAGATCTGCGGGCAAGAGGCTTTGGATTTGTGGATGCTCCGGTTACCGGTGGAAGCGCGGGGGCACAAAACGGCCAACTCACAATCTTTTGCGGCGGTAGTCAAGAGGAGATCGACCGCGCCAAGCCTTTCATGCAGTGTTATGCCAAGCGGCTGGAGCGCGTCGGCGGACCGGGTTCTGGTCAGATGGCAAAAATGGCCAATCAGATCGCCGTCGGGGGAGCTTTGCTGGCCCTCTGTGAATCACTCAGCTTTGCGAAGAAAGCTGGTTTGGACATAGCCCAGATAAGGGAGCTTGTCGGAAGCGGGGCGGGCGGAAGTTGGGCGTTCGAGAACTACGGCCCCAAGATTCTCAATAGTGATTGGAGCCCTGGTTTTAGTGTAAAGAACCAGCGAAAGGACTTCGGCTATTGCCTTGATGTGGCTTCCATAATGGATGCCGCGCTACCTGGAACGCAGCTCGTTGACCAGTTGCTTTCCCTTTTGGAAGATGAGGGCCATGGCGAGTGGACGACCGCAGCCTTGTACGAAGTCATGTTAAGGATGGGCGCTTCCGGTTGATTTCAGCCTTCCGAATGGAGAGCATCACCAAGCGGTTCGGTGATGTTTTCGCTTTGGATTCGGTAAGTCTTGAGGTTCAGCAGGGCACGATCCACGCTGTAGTTGGCGAGAACGGAGCCGGCAAAAGCACCCTTATGCGCATCCTTTACGGCGCGCTGGAGCCTGATTCGGGTTCGATTTTCGTGGAGGGTTCCGAGCGGCACTTTCAGAGTTCTGGAGAAGCTATCGCGGCGGGCATCGGGATGGTTAGCCAGCACTACGGCATCATTCCAGATTTGACCGCCCTCCAAAACCTGATCCTCGGCGCGGAAGGCGGGCCTTATCTGGACCTAGAGCAGGCAAGCACACGGGCCCAGAAGCTTGCACAAAGCTTGGGTTTTGAATTCTATTGGGATCGAGACGCCTCCGAGTTGAGTCCTGCCGGAGCTCAAAAGTTGGAGATCGTCAAACTCCTGTGGCGGAACGCACGCATCCTCATTCTCGATGAACCGACGGCAATGCTGTCCCCTGCCGACGCCGAGGCGGTTTTCGAAAGTCTTAAAGCGCTTGCCGATGATGGAAAGACGATTGTGCTCGTCACCCACCGTCTTCCCGAGGTGTTGAACCACTGTGAGCATGTGACTGTATTGCGTGGCGGGAAGCTCGTGTCCGATATGCCGGTTTCGGGCGTGGCCGCCGACACCCTCGCTGAGTTGATCGTGGGGAAACGAATCGAACCCCCTGCCGTTGAGCAAAGTTCTCTCGGGGACATAGTGCTCACCGTACGCAATCTTACAGTTCGCGGCGATCGGGACACAGAGGCTGTGATGCAAGCATCGCTGGAACTTCGTGCCGGTGAATTGATTGGAATCGCCGGCGTGGATGGTAGCGGCCAGAAGTTGTTGTTTGGGGGCATTGCTGGCACGATGCCCATCCAGAGTGGGAACGTCTTCCTTGCCGGAGTGGACGTCACTGAGAAACCAGCGTCGGAACGGCTGAAACTGGGATTACGATTGATTCAAGAAGACCGCCAAACCGAAGCAATTATCGAAGAGTGGTCTCTTGCTGAGAACGCGGCGTTGGGCCTCCAGCGGCAGGAGCCTTTCTCCCGAGGAACTTTTATTCGTGAAGCCGAGCGGAATCGGGCTGCCGTCCAGATTGCAGAACGCTTCGAGACGAAATACTCCGGGATCGATGAGCCTCTGGCGAGTTTGAGTGGCGGGAACCAGCAACGCTTCGTGAACGGGCGGGCGCTCTACGGTGACCCGCTTTGCGTCCTCGGTTATCAGCCGTCTCGCGGGCTCGATATCGCCGCTACCACGGACTTCTATCAGGAGATAAGGGATGCTTGCCGCAATGGCGCGACCGCGCTCATCGTAAGCTACGACCTCGACGACCTCCTCCAATATTGCGACCGCATCTTGGTGATGCACAGAGCAAATCTGATCGACCCTGGGCCGGACGAAAAAAAGAACCCGGAAACGATTGCCCGACTCATGGTGGCGGGTGAATGAAGCGACCCGCGGCAATCGGGCTTTTGATCGTCGGATCGATCGGGTTTCTTTGGTTGGCGGTGGCGGCGACAGGCGCGCAACCCTTCGACGCGATCATGGCTTTGGTGCAGGGCAGCTTGGGAAGCCCCCGAGCTATTTCGGACACGCTAAAGGAATCCACACCCCTGCTG
>JAFAFM010000248.1 GCA_023423495.1 Armatimonadota bacterium | reverse complement strand
CGGCCGGTCGATGGTTCGGTAAAGCTTCACACAAAGCTTGATGAGGACCAAATCGAAAAGAACCGTGCTCGCCAGGAAGATCAACCCGGCCGTGCCGGTAAAGAATGGGAGAAGGCTAAGCGCGACGGTCAGGGCAGTGTAGAAGCTGATCTGTACGACCGTCACCTTCTCCCCCTTGGCAACGGGAAGCATCGGAACTCCGGCTTCCGCGTAGTCATCCTTGAGGAGGAGGGCGAGCGCCCAGAAGTGGACCGGTGTCCAGATAAAGATCAGGGCGAACATCCACCAGGCCATCGCATCGATCCCACCTGTAACTGCGGCCCAACCAACCATCGGCGGGACCGAACCGGCGGCTCCCCCAATCACGATGTTTTGCCAGGTTCTCCGCTTGAGATACAAGGTGTACACGCAGACGTAAAATGCTTGCCCAGCCAAAGCGATTAAAGCGGCGGGCAAATTCCCGCCCGCCCAAAGTACGGCAAAGCTTCCAATGGTAAGGGCCAACGCGAAGTTCATCGCCGCTGGCGTCGAAATGGCTTGAGTCACGGTCGGCCGGGTCGATGTGCGCTTCATGCGCTCATCGATGTCACGGTCGATCACCATGTTCATCGTATTTGCCGCGCCAGCACTCAAGTAACCGCCAATCATAACGGCCATGAATGGAACGAGCCCTGGCCAGCCTTTTGCGGCGGCGAACATTGCGGCGCCAGCCGTGAACAGAAGCAGTGAGATCACTCTGGGCTTGGTCAACGCGATGTAGGCGAGAACGAGTTCTTTCGCCGATGAGAGCACGGCGGGTTGGTGATGACCCTCTCGCTTGGGGGCTGAATCGAGCAGGGCAAACGCCAATGCGAGGGCAACGGAGATAAATACCGCGTCTCCGAGGACCAGGTGCACCATCTGCATCCAGATGGGAGCGCCCAAGCTTACGTTCACCCAACCCATCAGAAGTTGGGCAACAAAGACGGCGACGGCGATTGTCGCCGACTTCAACACCTGCACCGTTGGCCGCAGGTGACAGATCATGCCAGCGAAGAGGCAAACGAGCAAGCCCACTCCGAACGACAGGTAAGGATGCAATGGTTGCAGTTGCTGCATCCAGTGAGCTTGTGGGTTGGCCGCCTGAGCCAAGACGTCCTTCACCGGCATAAGCGTGTGGCTCAGGGCATTGATTGCTCCCGTTACGCCGAGGGCGGCAATCCCCACAAAGGTGGCAATTCCAAATCCGAGCACCGATCCCTGGTTTTTGAGTGTGATCTTCCCACTTCCAAGAGCCGCCAAAGCCGATAACGCGATCGAGGTAACGAGCAGCATCGTCGAGATCACATGGAACGACATCACGCCAACTCGAGCCATGGTGTCGTTGGTAGTTACAAGTTCGAACAACACCAAAACAGCGCCGATCGCCCCTTCTAGCAGCGTGACCCCAAGCGCCGCCCAAGAGAACTTTCGCGCTTGGTGACCCTTCGGAAAGTTGCGGATGGCCATCACGACCAAAGCAATGGCGAGCACGCCGCACAGAGCCGTAGAGAGTCGGTGCGAGCCCTCTATCAGCCGAGCAATATCACCATTCATCGGCTGATGGTTCATGTCCAAGAGGGGCCATTGAGCGCCTCCGCCATCTCCAGATTTGGACGCTCGCACGAAGACACCCCAAGCCACGGCGGCTAGGTTATAAATCAGGACGAACCAAGCGAACGCGACAAACTTAGGAGCCGACTTTCGGTGCATGTCCTTCGGATCTTCCAAGCTTGCAAGGATCGAAGGATCGGCCTGGTACTGGACCTGGCTAAGTTGAGGGTCGTTGCTTTCCCCGGAATCGGTGACAGTGACGTTCGGTTTCAAGGAATCCGCTTTTAAGTGTGGCAAAGTTTGCCGAGCAATAGCAACCAGAAAGGTTCCTCGGGCAACGCATTGCAATTCATTGCGATAACCCGTAGAATGTCAGCAATATATTGCGCAACGTGCGTGAATTCGTGCATGTTGTCGCTTTTTAAGGATTCTGCTTTGGCCGGAACAAAAATAACGACGCGTGATCTCATCCTCAATGCCACCGAGCGCATCATGGCTCGCTACGGTTTCCGCAAGATGACCATGGAAGACATCGCCAAGGAAGCGCGGGTCGGCCGTCGGACCATCTATCTGTATTTCCGGAACAAGGAAGACGTCGCTCTCTCATCAATTGGTAGGGTCGTTGACCAAGCCCAAGCGAGGATGAAGGAAATCCTGTGCTCAGACGAGCATCCGGTGGAAGACAAGCTTCGGCTGATGCTCCAGGAGCGCGTTATGCGGCGGGTTCGGGCCGTCGCCGAGTACCACGAGAGTCTCGACGAGATCTTTGAAGTCGTTCGGCCAGCTTATATTGAACGCCGTAAGCAGTACTTCTTCATCGAGCAGGATCTGATCAGCCAGGTGTTGGAGGCAGGCATCGACAAAGGTGTGTTTCATATTGCAAACCCCATGGGCACGGCCGCGATCATGCTCCAGGCAACCAACGCATACCTTCCATACAGCCTGAGCGTTAAAGAGCTTGGCAACCCGGACCAAATTGAGAAGCAACTCGCGATGATGGTCGACCTGCTCGTGCGAGGTGCGACCAAGCAAGACGTCGAGCCGAAGGCTCCTTAACCTTCGACTCCAGCCTCGCTCAAAGTTTCGGGGCCGTCGTCAAAGGTTAGGTCGGTACACTCACTTCCATGGCTCACCAGTTAGATGATCGCTCGTTCGTAACTCGCTTTGACCCCAAGGACATGCTGGGCCTAACGGAAAAATTCCCGGCCCAATGTCGCGAAGCGCTAGCCATTTCGCAGAGCGTTGAACTGAAGCAGCCACCCCAGCGGCCGGGCGTCGTGATGTTAACTGGAATGGGCGGCTCAGCGGCAGGCGGCGACTTCGCCAAGTCTTTGTTCGAAGACATCTCCGCCGTTCCTTTCGTCGTTAACCGTGACTACAAGCTTCCGAATTATGTGGGCTTGGGTGATTACGTTTTCTGCGCAAGCTACAGCGGCAATACCGAAGAAACTCTGGCTTCCTACGCGAGCGCCAAACGGGCAGGGGCGAATATTATCGCGATCACCAGCGGCGGCACCCTCGCGGAGATGGCTACGAAAGATGGATATCCCGTCTACCGCATCCCCGGCGGAAATCCGCCGAGAACTGCGTTGGGATATATGCTCGTCCCCGTGCTAGTAGCCAGTGAAGCTCTTAAGCTCATTCCGGCTCAGGATTACGCGAAATGCTTTGATCTGCTCGAGAAATGCTCCAAAGACTGGACGGTCGAGACGCCGTTTGACAACAACCCGACAAAGCAACTCGCAGCCGCACTGCACGGCAAGCTGGCCGTACTCTATGGATTGGGCCTATGGCAGGGAGCAATTGCCAATCGCTGGAAGGGCCAGATCAACGAGAACGCGAAAAATCTCGCTTTCCCCAATAGCTACCCAGAGCTAAACCACAACGAGATCCTGGGCTGGGTGGGAGCCAAGAATCAGGGCGTCGCCAATTGGGTGATGGTCACCCTCTCGGATGGCACGGAAAGCGAGAAGATGAAGACTCGCTCGTCGGTCACAGAGCGTCTGGTCGGTGAAACTGCCGAGTACCACCACGTGAAAGCTCTTGGCGACAACCTTCTCGAAAAGATGCTTTCGCTCACGTACTTCGGGGACTTCGTTTCGATTTACCTGGCGGCGTTGAACGGTATCGACCCAGAGAATATCGACTCCATCAACACGCTAAAGCAAGAACTCAGCAAGGTGCAATAGTTAGTTGGGGCCACAAACTTGGGCCCCAACTAACACCAACGCTAGTGAGTCACGACTTTGGGCAGCGCTTTGGCCTGGTTGATCCAATCTTCCAATTGGCTCTCGGACGGAACTCTATTCGCCAAATTTTTGGCATTATTGATTTCCAGAAGCTTCGCAGCCAAATTTGCCGCGTTCCTCTGGGCCAACTCCGGCACCGAGTCAACTCCCGCGGACTCTAGCAGATCCGAGAACTCTGAACCGATTCCTTTAATTCTGTACAAATCGGCTCGGTTCGCCCATTCCAACAACAGCTTTGCGCTGATTCCCGTACTCTCAGCGAGGTCGTCACGCCCCTTTGCCGAGCCCGCTTTATCCAGAAAGCCTTCGACTGTCCGAATACCTGCGGATTCTAACTTTGCAGCGTGAGCTGCGCCAATCCCTTCAACATCTACAATGTTTGCCATAGTTCTCCTTAACGAGTTTCAATCGCACCGAGGAACTGACCTGAACAGCCGTCCGCTTGTTCCTTCGACTTCATAACATCCTACAGCCATTTATAAAAAAATGGCCTGGCACCAAGCCCGGCCATTTTTCCCTATTACACATTGAGACTTATTCGTCGGCGAATGGATCGTATTCGTCGGCGGCGGGGGCGGCAGCTACTGCGCCGGCCGCTGGCCGGGAGCCGCCATCAGTGGCGTGGTCGTCCTTCGGTCGGTCAAGACCCTGAACGCTGTTGGCAACCACTTCCACCACTTCACGATTGGAGCCGTCGCTTGCAGTGTATTTGCGAGCTTGTAGCCGGCCCTCGATCGCAACGAGGCGACCTTTGGTGAGATAGTTCACCACGTAGTCTGCATCTTTATTCCAGGCCACGATGCTGAAGAAGTCGGCATCGGGCGATCCGTCAGTGGGCTTGATCCGCTTCTGCACGGCGATGGAGAACGAACAAACGTTCTTTCCAGTGGTGGTTGTCCGGAGTTCGGGGTCGCGGGTAAGGCGACCGATAAGTACTACGCTATTGACCATCTCAGTCCTCGAGCTTATAGATTCTGTGTCGAATGATATTATCGTTAATGCGCATCAAGCGGCCAAGCTCCGAGGGAAGGTCGGCGGGCGCTTCGAAGTTCATCAAAACGTAATTGCCCTCTTTGTACCCTTCGACTTCGTAGGCGAGTTTGCGCTTGTCCCACTTTCCAGCTTTTTCGACGGATCCTCCGTGGCTCTCCACGACTCCCTTAAAATGGTCCGCGATCTTGCTCACGTCGGCGTCATTCAGGTCCGGCTTGACAATATAAAATGCTTCGTACTTCTTACTCATGGTTGCTCACTATGGGCTGTGGATTCCGAGAAGGCGAGACCGCCAGTCGGAACAGCGAGCCAGTTTTGGTGAAGGGTGATGATACCCGAGGCCGAAAAGCTACTCCAGGTACACGCCGTTGACGTTGAGGGCGAACTTGTAGCCCAAAACTTCTGCCGAACGGCGACACATAACCATTCGCACCAAGAAGATTTCGAAATACTCCATCACCGTCGCCTGCTTCGTGTCGACCTCGAGCGTTAGCTCAATGATGTGCTCCTCGGGCCGCATCTCCACTCGGCTCTTCTGTACCGCATAGTTGACGCGGTCATGGATGTCGAAGGTCTCGATGATAGGGTTTTGAACTCTGCTGTAGTGGACGTCACTCTTGTCCGCAATGATTAGCGCCGCCGACATATTGGAGATGGGATTTCCGACGAGCTCTTCGTGGTTACCAATCGAACCCAGAATCGGTGCAATCTCGGCCGGATCCATCCCCATCTCATTAAGGATCGTGAAGGCGATATTGGCTCCGGAGATGGGGTGGTCAATACGGTTGATCACGTTGCCGATATC
>JAFAFM010000226.1 GCA_023423495.1 Armatimonadota bacterium | reverse complement strand
TCACCATCGCCACTTGAGAGTGCATCTGCCGATCCAGCTCGGCTTCCACCCGGGCAACCTCTTCTCCAACTTGGACCAATAGCTCCGGCTTGATCTTGCCGTTGCTCATTTGAAGCAGGCCCGCCGCATTCATGGTCGCTGCCCCCAGTGGATGCAAATGTTGCCGAAGAATAAATCTTGGTGCCCGACGTCTACGAACCCTGCTCGACGCATCGACTCGGCAAGCTCTTCGCGGCTCATAAAGGTTTGAGTGCTTTTGGGGAGGTAGGTATAGGCGTCCGACTTGCCAAACATCGCTCCGAGCTTGGGCAGCATCTTGTTGCTGATGAATTGGGACACGCGTTTTAAAAAGCTATTCCGAGGCAGGGCCATATCCAAGCTCACAAAGCGACCACCGGGTTTAAGCACTCGAAACAGCTCTCGGTGCGCGTCGTCGATGTTGGGGACGTTACGGATTCCCCAGCCAACGCTCACGCCGTCCACCGCCTGGTCTTGGATAGGGAGTTGGCAGGCGTCGCCGAGTGAGAGAACGCTCTGCGTAGCGTCCAGCTTCTTTCCCGCAATTTCAAGCATGGGAAGGCAGAAGTCAAGTCCAAAAACATGTCCGGTAGAACCGACGGCCGTCCGGAGCGGCGACATGAAATCACCCGTTCCGCAGCACACGTCCAGAGCAGTATCGCCAGCATTCAGTCGCAGCTTCTTTACGGCAGCTTGTCTCCACCGATGGTGGAGCCGCATGGACATGATGGAATTCAGCCGGTCGTAAGTGGGAGCAATCTCCGCGAACATGCCCCGAACGGCGGTTCGCTTGCCTACTCCCTCCTCCTGCCAAATTGCTCGATTTGCCATCGCCACCGATCAAAAGTTATACCTTATGAACTTTCAATAATTTGTGAAAGTTCATCCGGCCCTACCAGCCATCCCGCTTGTCGATCCACCGCAACGGTTGCTTGAAAAGCATGAGCCCTCCAAGTCCTCCGCACACGGCGCCGACAATCATGAGGTTGAGGATCCAATCCCGGCCGAGGGTGGTGGTTCGGGTCCCGTATCGGCGTGAACGACGAGTGATCGTGATGTCGTACCAGCTCTGAATGGACTTTGCGGCGATGGCGGGTTTCCGCACACCGGCGAGTCCGATATTCAGCGCACTTAGAAATGCCAACAGCGAAAGGGCCAGAAGAAATCCACTAATCTGCATCCGCCACTTACGCTTGAAGACATACGGCTCGTCGATCGGTTCGCCACATCTCGTACAACACCCTGATCGATGCAGATACTTGTGCGCGTGAAACCGTACGGGCCCCTTCCGAGAGGGCGGGCGATTATCACAGCCGCAATAGGGGCAAAAATCCCAAGATGGATCTACCTCCCGGTCGCAGTAATCGGAGACGCACTGTAGCTTTGGAGGAGAGTTCATCTAAGGCGATGTGAACTGAATGTCCGTTAATTTTAGACCGAGCGCCTTGGCCGCGATTTCCGCCTTCCGCTTAATTGCGGGCATGTTCGCTTTGGGGATCGTGCGAAATGGCTCAACGGTAGCTACGGCTCCTCTGGAGCCCTGACGGTTCAGTCGCCAAGTCCCGCGGAAACGGCCATCGATCAAAATCCCGGCCTCCACTTGACCTGCTTTTCGGAACACCCGCTCGCGGTCTCGTGCATCGATCAAGAATGCCCGGTCGTAGTGGCCGAGCGTGAGCGGATCAAACTTGGCGAGAAGAATGGTTTTGGGGATGGGGTGGGGATCCAAATCACCAATCATGAACCTCCGACCTTCCAACCCTTGAACCTGGACTTCTGTTAACTCGTCGCGTATTGCGTTGAAGGCACGCCTGGCAACAAAGGCGGTCAGCCCCGTCCAGTAGCGAAAGTCCATTGCTGTGGCGGGCCCAAACGCCTTGAAGTACCGGCGCATCAGCTCTGCTACAGCTGCTTCCTCAGTCCACTCGGTGACCAAATCATGTATCGCGAACCGTGTCGTCCCGGACTCAGCAACAATGATTTTGATCTTGCCGGCATATGCGAGCGCCTTTAGATCCATCCCCCAGCCCGCGTATGGAATTTGGCGGAGCAATGGCACGCGTTCGTGGATTTCCTGCCGGGTTTTCGGGCCATCGGCAAGCGAATCCAAAACTGCAAGCTCCAAGTCAGCGATCTCAGTCTTGCTGAAGCCCAACTCTCCCGCAAACCAATTGATGATGCGTTCCCGAAAGCGGCCACGCACAGCGGGAATGGCGATCGCGTGATCTTCGGGAGTATGCGCGTGGAGGGTGCTTCTAAGCGTCCAGCTTTTCAGGACATTGCTGCAATCATACCGACGCTTGCCCGGAGAGGTTCGACAGGACAAAGCAATAGGTAACGAAGAAGCGTATTGCGTTTGAATGGCGAAGATAACGTGCAGTGCTTCTAGCGGACCGGCAAAGGGTCGGCTAAGCCCCTGCCGAGCAAGGATGTGGGCCCGCGCCTCTTCCTGATCGATGATGCGCATCAGCCGAGGCTTTCAACCTCGACCGCATTCCCACCATTTTCTGCCGATCGCCATGCGGCTTCGGTGAGCTTGATCACTTCCAACCCGCACTCGAGCGGTGATTCGACTTTGGCACGGCCAAGAATGGCGTCGATGAAATTTTGGTCAGCCGTGGTGCCTCCAGCGAGATGCTCGGCTTTCATCCTGGTGCCATCCGCATAGGTAATGGTCAATCCCTGATCCTGCCGGATCGCGAACATCATGCGCTCACACCAAATGGTGATGTCCTCATGCCACTTGGGAGCATCGCCGACGACGGTAATCGTGCCCAGGGCTCCATTGGCGAACCTCACGGATACCGCGGAATCGATGTCCACGGCCGTCCCTCGGTTATCGATAAATGCAGACACAGAACTTGCTTTCAAGCCCGTCGACCAAAGAAGGATATCAACGAGGTGGCTGCCTGAGTCGTTGAGTTGACCGCCACCGCTCAGCGCAGGATCTTGTCGCCATGTGCCCGCCGTTCCCTTTTTCCAACCTTGGCACTGGAGCGCCGCCAGGTAGGTAACGGGCCCAGCATCTCCATTCAAAATCTTCTCCCGGATAAAGCGAAACTCGGGTTGAAAGTGCCTTTGATAGCTGACCATGGCCTGCTTGCAAGACTTGTCCCGAGCGGCGATCACACGCTTGGCATCGGTGGTCGAAGTCACCATGGGTTTCTCGCAAAGCGTGTGCAATCCGTTTTCCAGGCTAAACAGGATCTGGTCGACGTGCTGGGTGTGAGGTGTAGCGATCAAGACCGCATCCAGATTTTCCTTTTGGATCATCTCGCGGTAATCGCTGTAGCAGGGCAGCCCCGAAGTGGCAGCATGTGTCAAGCACATGTTCGCGATCTGGTCTTCCGAAGTGTCGGCGAGCGCTGTTATCGCGGCCTCTTTAACCTTGAGCAAGTTTCCGACACGATAACGTTGGAATCCCCCACAACCGATCAGCCCGACCCGAACCTGTTCCATGCTCTCACCATTCGCTGCCTGCGTGTCAAATCCCTTTAACGACGCAATTTGCTTAATTCGGCCTGTGGAAGGCGCTGAAATCTGCCGATTTTAATCACAGGCGAAAACGAGAAATCTGAACGCCGAAGGGGAATCGGTGCGACTTCGAATTTTACTAATCCTTTCCGCCATTGTTATGGCGGGCGCGAGCTCTCTCGCGGGCTCAAAATTTGACTCTGCGGCATACCTGCCCGGCGCTTTATATCATCTGGAGCAATCCAAGGCGCTGATGGAAGCAGGCGACTACCAAATGTCGACCGCGCACTCGCGAATGGTTCTGCATGACCAGGGCCTGCAAGTCTTCGTTTCCGACGACGACAATAAAATGTATCGAAAGGCGGCGGAAAAGGCGGTGTCCTTTTGGAACGAAACGCTCGGTGAGGGGGCGTTGGTGATCACGGAAAACCGAGACCAAGCGAAGGTTTCGATCATCTTCGAGCGAGAAGTCACGCTCAACGGCACTCCCGTCGGCGGTTATTGTGCCCAGTCGCGGTCGATCGGCTATGACGATCAAGGTCAACCGACGCCACTGTATCGGGCCACGATCATGACTCGGACGATGGTCGGACGGCACAAGCTAAACGAAGCTTGCCTCGTCAACATCATCGCCCATGAAATTGGACATGTTTACGGGCTAAATGATTGTACAGATCAAGGTCACCTGATGAGTGCCCTCAATCTTCGGCGACCGAAATTTGAGCTGGATGACGACGAACTGGAGGCATTACAGCAGTTTCGCCTAACAGCATTCGAAATTCTGCGCTCCACTGAGGCCGCTCCCAAACAAAATTAGGTTCAAAAGGTAACCTAATTAGGTGCGATTACTCAGGGCGCTCGAGTCCGAAGTTTTGATCGGAGACGGTGCCAACGGCACGTGCCTCGCTGCGCTCGGCTTTACCAACCAGCCGTACGACCTTGCCAACCTGCTTGCGCCGGACTTGGTGGAACAGGTACACCGGGCGTACTTTGAAGCCGGAGCGACCTTTGTCGAAACGAATACATTCCAGGCCAACTCCATTCGGTTAGAAGGACGCGGGATCAATATCCGCGACCTGAATATCGCTGGCGCGAGGCTTGCGCGCGAAGCTGCTGGGGATGAAGGCGTGGTACTTGGCGCTATCGGTCCTACCGGCAAGCCGATCGAGCCGATCGGTCACATCACGGCCGAGCAGGTTGAGGAGTCCATCAAAGAACAGGCGCTCGCCCTGGAGGAAGGCGGGGTGGACGGTTTCATTTTGGAAACCTACATCGATATGGCGGAACTGCAGATTGCCGTCGAGTCGCTGCATGAGGTCACGAGCTTGCCCATCATCGTCAGTAAAGCGTACATCGAAGATGGGGAAATGCTGGCCGAGGGGCTGCCGGTCCGATGCACGAGTCAGATGAACGACCTCGGGGTTGTGGCGGTCGGTGCGAACTGCATCGTGGGTCCCCAGCGAATGCTCGACCTGGTTCGCATGATTTCGGAAACGACCGACCTACCAATTTTGGCGTTTCCGACTCCCGGTATGCCGCAGTTGGTGAAGGTCCAGGTTACGTACGATACGGAACCGGAATACTTTGCAAAGGCGGCCGCCAGACTGGTGGAAGAGGGAGCCAAGATCATCGGGGGCTGTTGCGGAACGACACCTGAACACATACGGCACCTCGCGAACTTGCTCAAAGCTAAGAATACTCGTCCGAAGTTGCGGGCAAGAGCGGTCATCGGAGAAAAGGAGAAGGCTCCTCTGCCCGCTTCCGAACCGAGCGAGCTCGCCCAAAAGCTTGGACGAAAGTTTGTCACGGCGGTCGAGATGGATGTGCCCCGTGGACTGAAAATCGATAAGTTAGTCGCGGGTTGCAAGGCGCTTAAGATTTCTGGAGCCGACGTCATCAATATCTCGGATGGAGCGCGGGCGCGGCTTCGGATGAACCCGTCGGCGGTGGCTTCCCTCATCCAGAACACCGGGGGGATCGAGTCCACGATGCATTTCTCATGTCGGGACCGCAATCTCCTCGCCATCCAAGCCGACTTGCTTGGTTGCCACGCAATCGGGGTGAGAAACATTCTCGCGGTCACGGGTGACCCGGCCAACATTGGCGACTACCCCTCAGCGACGAGCGTCTTCGATATCGATTCCATCGGCCTTATCCGGATTCTAGACCGTTTCAACGAAGGGATCGACCTAGCTGGCTACAGTGTCGGCGTCCGATGTGCCTTTACCATCGCGTGTGCTTTCAATCCGCTCGCGATCGATGTGGATTTGGAGTTGGACCGTCTGCGAAGGAAAGTGGAAGCGGGCGCTCACGTCGTTTACACTCAGCCGGTCTTCGACGCTGGAGTTGCCGAGATGGCTGTGGAAGCCTGTGCAAAGCTCGGTATTCCAGTTTTCGTGGGTGTCCTCCCGCTGAAGAGCCAAAAGCACTGCGAGTTTATGCACAACGAAGTTCCCGGTGTTGAGATTCCGGATTGGCTTCGTCAGCGAATGTCAGACACAGCGGACGATGCATCGGCTCTTGCCGTTGGTGTCGAAGAGGCGCAGCGGTTGGCGGCGACGATCAAAACTATTGCGCAAGGCTTGTATCTAATGCCGCCATTCGGATCACCATCGATCGCCCAAGAAGTGATGGCGGCCGTTATCTGAGCAGGCACCAACCCTTGGATTCGTGGTTTATATGGATGTGGCGCCAAAAACTTCCCGAAAGATCACCCGCCGCGGATTTTTTAAAGCGGCCGGGTTCGGCAGCGCATCCGCCGTGGCGACGCTTGCGTATGGCGACATCACCAGTAGCCGGGTAGAAGTTGTGAGGCGCTCCTTGACGGTTCCACGTTGGGATGCTGACGAAATACGTGTAGGGGTGCTCGCCGACCTCCATCTCGATGATGGCGATGCCGTGGAACGAGCAAGTGCTGCGATTCGGCTTACAATCAAAGAGCAACCTGACCTCATTGTATGCGTCGGTGACTACCTGACTTCTAGTTCCACAGGTCGACTGTAAAACGTTCAGAAGACGATGTCGGTATTGAACGAATTTCCCGGACC